>NZ_JBITWL010000008.1:0-193692 GCF_044543825.1 Gordonia sp. NPDC062954
GAACGCGAAATCCTCGTCGCCGTCTGGCACATGCTCACCACCCACACCGACTACCACGACCTCGGCGAAAACCACTACCAACATGCCCACGCCCAACAAGCCACACGCCGCGCGGTCCACCAACTCAAACAACTCGGCTACCAGGTCCACCTCGAGAAAGCGTCCTGACCCGAAACCGTCCCGACCCAGCGCCCACGACGCCAGTCAGCGACGCCACCTCACCTAACCTTCCTTACAGAGTGGCCGGGTTAGGCGGCTGACTGGTCATCGGGTGCATCCTCGGTTGTCGAGGTTGTGGTGTCGGGGCTGTATTCGGCCAGTGACTGCGTGATGAGGGCGGCGTTGGGCTTGTCCCACCACGGCACTGTTTGCAGGATCGTCGGCGGGTTGCCGGCGGAGAACAGCAGCAGCCGACCTCGTGGCCACGATGCGAGGTCGCGGGCGGTGAAGATGTTCTCCAACGTGGTGTGGATCGATGCCACCGCCGCCGCGGCCGGTGGAGTCGGAGATGTTGCGGGCTTTGCGGTAGTACTGGCCGGCGAGTTTGGCGAGGCTTTCCAGGTAGGCCGATTCGCGGACGTTGCCGCCGTAGATGTAGATGTTCGACGATGATTCGAGCTGCTTCATCGGGCGGTCGCCGAACATCCCGATCCCCTGGGACCACGACTGCAAGATCGTCAAGATGATGATGCCGCGCGACCCGAAGTGCGAGTACAGCTTCGGCAGATCAGGCCAGCGCAGGACGTTGGCTGCCTCGTCGAGTGCGCACAGCATCGGCACCCGCAACCGCCCGCCGGGTGAGTCGGTCGCGATGGCTTCGGCGGTATTGGTGGCTGCCATCGTCAGGGCTGCCACGAGCGGGCCGACTGAGCCGACACCTTCGCGTGAGAGGCGTAGAGCGTTTCGCCGCGCTGCACGTAGCCGGCGAGGTCGAGCTCGGGCCGGTCATCGTCGGGGCCGGTGGGTGCCAGGCAAGCGCACCACCCGGTCCCGGAGCGACCCAGGCCCCCAACCCCGCCGAGGATGGCGCCGGCGATCGCGCCTCGATTGTGGCCGGCTCGCCGTTGAGATTACGGGCACGAATGTGCCTGACTCGAATCTCTCGACGGCTCGGCATGTCCGGCCATCGGCACTTCGCTGTGGGAACATTCCCGACGGCCCGTAGCATCACATAGGGGACCGGCCACCATGCGGTGGCGACCTCGGATTCATCCGAACGGAGGGCATCACATGCAGGAGGAGCCGTCGATCCTGGCTTCGCTCGGCATCGACCCCGCCGCCTCGCCGGCGCCACCCGACGATGTCTGGAGTGCTGCGCTGCAGGCAGCGTTCGATCCGTCGGCGACCGCCGATCCCGACACGGTTCCGGAGATGGACGACGAACCACCGACGCTCGCCGCTAACGACGAGATCATCGTGGAGCCGGCCGTGCTCGAGGGCACCCACGACGGAGGCGAGTCCGGGTCGGTATCGGACCACGATGTCGTGGCGGCCGAACCAGCCCTCGGCGACCCTGACCTCAGCGGTCCCACCTCCAGCGACCCGACCCTCGAGGACCCGGCCCTCGACGACAACGCAGCGACCGGGCCCGCTGATCACAGCGGTGCCGAGTCCCACGATGACGGTGCCGGTCCGGACGACGGCCACTACGATCTCTGAGCTGAGGTGGGGGATGTGACGGGCGGGAACCACTGATGGACGAGGCTGCGCTGCTCATGCAGGCACGCGAAGGCGACCAGCGCGCCTTCGCCGAGGTCGTCACCGCCCACCGCAATCATGTGTGGGCGGTGTGTCTCAACATCTGCGGCAACCCGCACGACGCCGAGGACGCCTTGCAGAACACATTGGTCGCGGCTTGGCAGAACCTGCACAAGTTTCGTGGCGAGGCGCGCTTTTCCACCTGGCTGCACCGCATCGCCGCCAACAACGCGCTGACGGTGGTGCGCAAACGTAAAACCAACACGCAGATAGCCGATTTCAGCGATCCGGAAGAGTCCGTCCAACTCGCCGACGACGATGCCGCTCCGCGGTTCGACGAACACATTGCTCTTCGGGATTCGCTGCGTGACGCGCTGTCCCAGCTCCCCGCGGAGTTCCGCGAGGCCATCGTGCTGCGCGAATTCGGTGACCTCACCTACGCCGACATCGCCGTGCAGCAGGGTGTCGGGATTCAGACCGTGAAGTCGCGGCTCAACCGGGCGCGTACCCAACTGCGCGACATCCTCGGCGACCGTATGGCCGCCCATTAAGTACTGCCGAGCCGTCGAAACTCGTGATGCGGTTGTGACCTGCTGAGGTTGTTGTGCGGTGCGATCGTTAACTATCGTCACATTAGTCACACCAGTAACACGCACCTCATGTTTCGGTCAGGCACGCGCTCACGGAAGGTCTCGCGACGTTGGTTTCCGCACGTCCCCGGCACACACGTGCTCGATCGCTGCCACTGGCGGCGATCGGCTTGGTGCCCGCGCTGCTCGTCGGCGGGCTGCTGACCGCACCGCCGATCCTGTCCGAGGACGTGACATTGTCGGCCGGTTCCGAGGTGACGCTGATCGGCCATGGACACGGCCACGGCCGCGGGATGGGTCAATGGGGTGCCTACGGCTACGCCCAGAAGGGCTGGTCGGCGACACAGATTTTGCGCCACTATTACGGCGGCACCACCGCGGGGAAGGTGGACAGGCCCGAGATCACGGTCGCTCTGACCGGGAAGAACTCGGTGAATGTGCACGCGGACGCCGGGATGCGAGTCGGTGGCCAAATGGTGGCTCCCGGACAGGCGGTCAGCCTGTCCGGGGGTACCGCCACCATCACCAGCGGGTGCGGTGGCGGTGTCGTGCGGTCGGTTCCGGCGCAATGGGTCGAGCCGGTCAACATGGGTCCGAGTCGGCCACCCGGCGAGTTCCTGAAGTTCTGTGGCTCCAACCAGGCCTACCGTGGCGCTCTCGGCTACGACGGCGGTCGCGTCAGCAACCGCGTCCACATCGACGACTACGTCAAGGGTGTGATCCCCAAGGAGAGCGTGCCGGGATGGGCGGATTCCGGTGGGGCAGAAGCGCTCAAGGCACAAGCGGTCGCGGCGCGCACCTATGCGCTGGCCGCGATCGCCGGTGGCAAGAAGATCGACGACACCCAGAACTCGCAGGTGTATGGCGGTGTGGCGGGCGAGGATCCGCGCACCAACCGCGCCGCCGACGCCACCCCGGGGCAGATTCTGCTGCAGGGCGGCAAGCCCGCCTTCACCGAATTCTCCGCGTCCACAGGCGGTTACACGGCCGGTGGACGGTTCCCGGCGGTGCGTGACGACGGAGACACGGTCTCGCCGAACCACAACTGGACCGCGACGATCGGTGCGGGCCAGGTGGGCTCTGCCTTCGGTGTCGGTGCGCTACGCGCGTTGGAGGTGGTGGAGGCCAACGGTCTCGGCGCCGAAGACGGCCGCGCGATCAAGGTCCGCGCCGTCGGCTCCGGCGGGACCGTCGAGGTCAGCGGTGAAGAGGCCCGCACCCGCCTGGGACTCAAGTCGGCGTTCTTCTCGGTCAAGGGGCAGGCCATCCGGCCGAAGATCGTGAAGCCTCCCACCGGCCCCGACATGCCCGGTGGTGGCGGGCTGGACCTGAGTAACCTGCTCAGCCTCACCGACCAACTCCTGCCGGGCGCTTCGCAACTGCTGTCGACGGGCACCGAGGCGATCAACGGCCGTTACGACGACCTCGGTGGCGTCACCGGCCCGCTCGGTCAGGCCATCGGCGTACCGAACCTGACCCCCGACGGCAACGGGGTGGTGCAGCTCTTCCAGCGCGGCATGTTGCTGTTCAGCGAGCAGACCGGCGCGCACGCGCTCGTGGGACGGGGAATGGCCGACTACCTTGCCGGCGGCGGGCAGCCGGTGAAGGGCTTTCCGGACGACGACCGGTTGCGCTGAGTTCTGTTGCGACGCCTCAGTCGACGCCCGGTCCCGCTTCGATGATCTGCTTGGCCACGTCGACCAGTTTGGTATTGCTGTCCTGCGACAGTCGGGCCAGTAGCCGGAACGCCTGGTCGGCGTCGATCCGGTAGCGCTCCATGATCATGCCCTTCGCCTGCCCGATGATGTCGCGCGAACTCAGCGCGGTCAGTAGCTGGTCCTTCTCGCGGACCGCGGAGAACGCGGTGGCGCAATGCGCGGCGAAAAGCTGACCGACCGCGATCGCGTCCGGTTCGAACGCGTGGGTGGTGGTGCTCAGCAGGTTGAGGGCGCCGAAATCGTGACCGTCGATGTAGAGGCAGAAGCAGGCCATCGACCCGATGCCGAGTTCGGTGGCGGCTTCGGCATACCGCGGCCAGCGGTCCTCGCGGCGCATGTCGTCGATGATGATCGTGGTGTCGTCGACGGCCGAGCGCACGCACGGGCCCTCGTTGAACTCGCGCTGCAGGGCGTCGGATTTGCCCGCGAGATCACCCACCACCACCGGGGTCTCGATGCGGCCCGCGGTCACCATGGTGACGCTCGCGTATTCGGTACCGGGGACGGAGTCGACCGCGGCGGTGGAGATGCGGCCGAGTACGGCGGCAGTGTCGTCGCCCTCGGTTCGGATCTCCCGGATGAGTTCGGCCATCCTGGTCGTCTGCACGCTGTCCATTTTCATTCCTCCGCGGATCGCTGCCCGCCCCCGCTACGGGTGCCCTCGTGACCTGATCAGGGTACGAGATTCTCCCGCTGCGCGACCGACGGTCCGGCGTCGGCGGTGAACACGTCGAGGCGCAGGTCGGCGTCGCGGTAACCGCCGGCATGGGACAACGCTCCGTGCAGCAGGCGATCGTGAACGTCGTCACCCGACTGCGGATACTCCTCGACTTTACGCCGCCAGTGCACCGCGATCACCTCGCCGCGGGGCCGGAGCGACCGGGGCAGCCGCGTCAGCAGAGCGTCGAGGGCGACGGGATCGAGGTAGTAGAGCACTTCGCTGAGCACGATGAGGTCGAACGTCTCGTCGGGCCAGCCGGTCACCAGGTCGGCGGTTCGTACTTGCACGCGACCGCCGTGGTGGGCGAGCCGTTGGGTGGCCAACTCCACCGCTCGCGGGCTGAGGTCGGTGCACAGCAGCTGATCGCTGCGGGCGGCGAGCTGGTCGCTGAGTACTCCGATCGAACAGCCCGGTTCAAAAACCCGCTCGTAATGGTCGGCACGCAGCGCGGCCATCGTCAGCGCGTACTTGCGACGCTCGTAGAACCGCTCGGCGAAGCCCCACGGGTCGTCGCTGCGTGCGTACATGTCATGGAAGTAGTCGTCGGCCATCGTTCGCCGAAACCCGGTGTCGCGCGTCATGTGAACACGAACTCGCGGGTACGGATCAGGTGGGCCAGCACGTGCGGCGGGAGGATCGCCGCGTCTGCCGGGTCGTCGGACAGTGGCCGGACCTGGGTGTCGAAGGCGTTGATCGCCGCATGCTTGACCGCCAGGATCGCCGGGTCGATCCGATGTGCACGCAGCCGGTGCCACGGGATGGTGGGGTCGCCGGGAGCGGCCCAATGCCACATCCAGATCGGGTACCACCACACCGGCACGTCCAGGCGTGCGGCCACCTCACCAGCAACGGCGCCGACCGTGTCGTGATCGGGGTGCCCGTCGGCCGACCACACCGACAGCAGGCCGGTCGCGAGGGTCGGTGCTTCGGCGACGATCGACTCGACGATGCCGCCGATCGTGTGCCGCTGCTCGGCGAGCGCACCGTCGCGCAGCCCGCACCATCGGGGCGGGGCGACACCCAGCAGCTCGGTGGCGGTGTCGAGTTCGATGTGGCGCCGGTCGGCGAGCTGATCGGGCGACAGGGTAGGCGACCCCGGATGCGACGCGCGGCCATCCGACATGCACACCACCACGACCTCGATGCCGGCCTGCGCGGCCGCGGCCATGATCCCGCCTGCACCGAGCACCTCGTCGTCCGGGTGCGCGCCGAGCACCACCAGGCGCTCGATGTCCAGCGTCAGTTCCGGCCAGGGCTCCTGCGCGTCCATCCAGCTGACCCAGGCGTCCTCCGTGGTGCCGTCGGTGGTGACCGGTGTGCCGGCCAGGCCGTTCGCGGTGGAATCGGGTTCGGTCACCGACATCGGGCCTCCGGAAGGTTACGGTCGTCGACGACGAGCCGACCGAGGTTCACCAGGTCGCGGTCGGCGTGCGATTGGCGAATGTAGACGCCGAGGTCGGCGACGGCCTGCGCGTGCTCGCGCTGATGCACGAGCGGTTCGGGCCCCAACGCCCGATTCACCCGGTCGATGACGTCGGTGGCGATCTGTTCCATGCTCCAGCGGACCTGCGCGGCCAACCGGCGGGCCCGATCGATGTCGTCGGGAGCGGCGTCGATCGTCATCGCGGCATGACTGAGTATTGCTTGGCCCTGGGCCAGGAGGGCGTCGACCGCACCGAGATGCATCATCGCGATGTCGTCGTCGCGGCGCCGCCCGGCAGCGGTGTACAGCGCGCCGGCCACTTTCCGGGCGCCGCCGAACCAGCAGGCCGCGACGCCTATCCCGCCGTGGAAGAACCCCGCCCGCTCCAAATAGGCGCCCGGTGCGCCGATCGGACGGGCCTCCGCCCGGTCGAAGCGAGCGGTTCCGGTCTCGGTGGTGCGCATGCCTGCGGCGGTCCAGCCACCCCGTTCCGGGCGCACCCCCGGCTGCTGCAGGTCGACGGCGAACATCCGCCGCTGATCACCGTCGCGGGCGGTGACCAGGGCGTGTGTGCAGCTGACCACGCCCGAACACCACGGCTTGGCCCCGGAGAGCTCCCACCGCCCGGAGTGCCGTTCGGCGGTCACCATCGGCTCCGGGGGCTCGGCCGCCCATACGCCCCAGAACTCGCCGAACCCGGTGCGTTCGCCGACGATGTCGGCCAGGATCGCGTCCGCATCCAGATGGGCCTCGACGAGTCGACCCATCGAGATGTCGCGATGGCAGAGTTCGGTGAGGATGCGGAATCGATCGGCGGTGTCGCCGCGGCCCGGGAGTGGGACGTCGAGGTCTCCTTCGGTCACGATGCGCACCGCGAGCGCCGGGGCATCACACATCATCATCGGGCCACCTCCGGATCGTCGGCGGGTCGGTCGGCAGAGCGCCGGACCGGTGTTGCGCGGTCCAGGATCTCGAGTCGCTGCAGGTAGCCGGCGAATCCGGCGTCGGTGCGTCCGTCGCGTCGCGTCGAGGTCGCCACCGGGGAGCGGGCGCTGCGCCGAACCCGGGCACCCGAGGCCATCAGCCGCCGCACGATGTCCACATCCTCGTCGCCGGTCCGCGGCGCGAAGCCGCCGATCCGGCGGTAGGTGTCGGCGCGAAACCCCAGGTTGGCGCCGTGTACGTGATGGTGGCCGTCGTCGGCCAGGTAACGGTCGGCAAAAAGCTCCGCGACCGAGGAGGGCCAGTCGGCCCAGCCATCGGGGACCACCGTCCCGACGAACGCGTCGACCCCGTCGGCCGCTGCGCTCAGGTGCGTCGCCAACCAGTCCGGCGGAACCTCCGAATCGGCGTCGGTGGTGGCATACCAGGTGACGTGCTCATCGGGCGTCGACTGGCGATCGTGACTCGCGGCGTAGGCGAAACCGGCACGACGCGCAGCGCCCACCGACCGTGCCGAACAGGTGAGGGCGGTGATGTGCGCGGGTACGAGCCGGCTGGAGGCATCGGTGCAGGCGTCGAGGACCACCACGATCTCCACCTCGACCGCGACAGCGTCGGCCGCCACCGTCAGCGCGGTCAGGCAGCGGGTGAGCAGGAGTTCTTCATTGTGCGCGGGAACCACGACCACCACCCGTTCCATCGGCGAGTGATCATCGAGAACGTGCACATCGGTCACCGGGCCCTCCACGGTTGTCTGACGACGTCGATGCCCGGTGGTTTCAGGCCGACCGGTTCGCGGGTACCCAGATCCGGGGTGACTCACACCCGCCCGGCCGGTGATCGGATGTGCAGGTCGACGCCACCACGCGGCCGTGTGCACGGCGATTACTCAGGTTCGGTCCGTTACCCTGAACACCCGTGGCAGGAAATGGTGAGGACCGCAGCCCCGTCGACCTGATCGTGGTCGGCTCCGGGTTCTTCGGACTGACGATCGCCGAGCGGGCCGCGACCCAACTCGACAAGCGTGTGCTGGTGCTGGACCGCCGACCACACATCGGTGGCAACGCGTACTCCGAACCCGAGCCGACCACCGGCATCGAGATCCACAAGTACGGCGCACACCTGTTCCACACCTCCAACAAGCGGGTCTGGGACTACGTAAACCAGTTCACCGACTTCACCGGCTACCAGCACCGCGTCTTCGCGATGTATCAGGGCCAGGCCTACCAGTTCCCGATGGGACTCGGCCTCGTCGCGCAGTTCTTCGGCCGCTACTACTCGCCCGACGAGGCGCGGGCCCTGATCGCCGAGCAGGCCGCCGAGATCGACACCGCGCAGGCCCGCAACCTCGAGGAGAAGGCGATCAGCCTCATCGGGCGGCCCCTGTATGAGGCGTTCGTCAAGCACTACACCGCCAAACAGTGGCAGACCGACCCGAAGGAGTTGCCCGCCGGTAACATCACCCGGCTACCGGTGCGCTACACCTTCGACAACCGCTACTTCAACGACACCTACGAGGGGCTACCGGTCGACGGCTACACGGCGTGGCTGGAGAAGATGGCCGCCGACGACCGTATCGAGGTGCGCCTGGACACCGACTGGTTCGACGTGCGCGACGAGTTGCGGGCGATCTCGCCGGACGCCCCGGTGGTCTACACCGGCCCGCTGGACCGCTACTTCGGCTACTCGGCCGGCCGACTCGGCTGGCGCACACTCGATTTCGAGACCGACGTACTTGACACCGGGGACTTCCAGGGCACACCGGTGATGAACTACAACGACGCCGACGTCCCGTACACGCGTATCCACGAGTTCCGGCATTTCCATCCCGAGCGGGACTCCTACCCGGCCGACAAGACGGTCATCATGCGCGAGTACAGCCGCTTCGCCGAAGCCGACGACGAACCCTACTACCCGATCAACACCCCGGAGGATCGTGCGAAGGTCTCGGCCTACCGCGACCTCGCGAAAGCCGAGACCGCACAGCGCAACGTGTTGTTCGGTGGTCGGCTGGGCACCTACCAGTACCTGGACATGCACATGGCGATCGCCAGTGCGCTCACCATGTTCGACAACACCTTGGCGCCGCACCTCGCCGAGGGCGCCCCGCTCTCGACGTCCGACGGGCAGTGACCGGGTGTGAACCGATGAGGCGGAATACATGACAGTGACCCCTGTGAACCAGACCGACATCCCGGAGGCGGGCGCCGGCCCGTCGAAGGCGACCGCACTGCTGCAGCGGGTGATCTTCCCGCGCGCCGGTGAACCGATCGACGTGCGGTCGCTGTATCTGGTGGAATCGCCGAACAATTCGCGGCGCGCGCACGCACCGAGCCGGACATCGGTGTCGCTCGCCGGCGAGTCCGAGGTGAGCTTCGAGACCTACTTCAACGCCTTCGCCGCTGCCTACTGGCGTCGCTGGAGTGTGCTGACGTCGGTGGTGCTGCGGGTGGAGGTGGTCGGCACCTGCCGAGTCGATCTGTATCGCTCGAAGATCGACGGCTCACGCATCGGCATCGGCGGCGACCTGATCGTCACCGACGAGAACGGCCGCGGCGTGGCCGAATTCGAGCTCGACCTGGGGCCGTTCGAGGACGGCGGCTGGATCTGGTTCGACATCACCACCGACACCGACACCGAGATCGTCGCGGCCGGGTGGTATTCGGCGCAGCCGGCAGCAACCGGTGACGAGACCAAACGCGTCACCATCGGCATCCCGACGTTCAACCGGCCCACCGATGCGGTCAACGCGCTGGCCGCGCTCACCTCGGATCCGTTGGTGGACGAGGTGATCGATGCCGTCATGATGCCCGATCAGGGCAACAAGAAGGTCGTCGACGAACCCGGCTACACCGAGGCGTCCGCCGCACTCGGTGATCGGCTGCACATCTTCGACCAGCCGAACCTCGGCGGCTCCGGCGGGTACGCCCGGATCATGTACGAGGCGTTGCGCCGCACCGACTCTCCTTACATCCTCTACATGGATGACGACATCATGATCGAGCCCGACTCGATTTTGCGGGCGCTGGCAATGTCGCGATTCGCCAAGTCCCCCATGCTCGTCGGTGGTCAGATGCTCAACCTGCAGGACCGCAGCCACCTGCACTGCATGGGTGAGGTCATCAACCGCGACAAGTTCATGTGGACCGCGGCGCCGTTTGTCTCCTACGACCACAACTTCGCGAAATACCCGTTGCGCGACCGGGAGAACTCGAAGAACCTGCATCGGCGGATCGACGTCGAGGGCAACGGGTGGTGGATGTGCATGATCCCGCGGCAGTGCGCCGAGGAGATCGGCCTGCCGATGCCGCTGTTCATCAAGTGGGACGACTGGGAGTTCGCGCTGCGCGCCGCCAAGGCCGGCTACCCGACGGCGACCGTGCCGGGTATCGCGATCTGGCACATGGCGTGGAGCGACAAGGACGATGCCATCGACTGGCAGGCCTACTTCCACCTGCGCAACCGGTTGGTGGTCGCGTCGCTGACCAAGGACGGCCCCATCGACGGAATCGTCAAGTCGATGGTCAAGGCGACCGCGAAACATCTACTGTGCCTCGAGTATTCGACGGTCGCCATCCAGAACGAGGCGATCCGCGACTTCCTGGCCGGGCCGGATCACATCCGCAGCTTGTTGCCGACCGCGCTGCCGAAGATCGCCGCGATGCGCAAGCAGTACCCGGACGCCGTCGTCCTGCCGTCGGCCACCGAGTTGCCGCGCACCAGCGGACAGGCCACCCACCTGGGCACCAACATCCCGGAGGGTAAGGTCGCCAAGCTCAAGTCGCTGACCGCCGCGCTGGTGCGCAACGCCAAGCCGGCCGACCCGCGTCACCACGAGGTGCCGCAGGCCAACTTCCCGCCGATCGAGGCACGCTGGTTCAGCCTCGGACGCGTCGACGGCGTCACCGTGACCACCGCCGACGGCCGCGGCGTGGTCTACCGCAAACGTGACCGCGACAAGATGATTGCGCTGGCCAGAGAGTCGGCGGCACTCGTGCGCGAACTCAAGGACCGCTTCCCGGCGATGCGCGAGGAGTACCGGGCCAAGCATGCAGAACTGACGAGTCAGGAGAGTTGGGCGCGTGTCTTCGGAATCGACTGAGTCGGTCTCGGCGCCGGTGGTGCTGCCACCGGCGACCGGTGAGGTCGCCGCACTGCTCGCGGTCCAACGCGTGGCCGCCGACCGTCCGGGCGTGGTCTCGGCGGCGCGAGGCCTGTCGCACTTCGGCGAACACTCACTGGGTTGGCTGGCGATCGCCGGCGTCGGCGCTGCCGCCGCATGGCGACGCGGCGATCAGCCCGAGGTGCGGCGCTGGGCGGAGGCCGGGGTCGGCGCGTTCGGCGCGCATGCCGCCTCGGTGATCATCAAGCGGGTGGTGCGCCGCCGCCGCCCACACGACGAGCGCATCCGTGTCGGGGTGTCGACGCCGAGCAAACTCAGCTTCCCGTCGTCGCACGCCACCTCCACCACCGCAGCCGCCATCCTCATCGGGCGGGCGGCCGGACTGCCGACGGCGGCGTTGCCCGCGGTACTTGTTCCGCCGATGCTGTTGTCGCGGCTGGTCCTCGGCGTGCACTACCCGACCGATGTGCTCGCCGGAGCAGCCATTGGAGCGGCGAGCGCGGCGGCCGTGACGGCGGGTGACAGACTGTTCGCGACCAACGTCGCTACGAGATGAGTCCGAGGACATGAGCGAAGAGCCGATCGAGCATGAACCGGTGCTGGCACCGCCGAAGAATCTGGCGACCGGCCTGATCAAGGCGGTCCGCCCGCGGCAATGGGTGAAGAACGTCCTCGTTCTCGCCGCGCCGTTGGCGGCGGGCAGCGTGGGCGAGGGCGATGTGCTCGGGCCCGTCGCCATCGCCTTCGTCGCGTTCTGCCTGGTCGCGTCGTCCATATATCTGGTCAACGATGCTCGCGACGTCGAATCCGACCGCAATCATCCGACCAAACGTTTCCGCCCGATCGCCGCGGGTGTGGTGCCGGTGCCGCTGGCCTACGGTCTGGCGGTGGTGCTCGCGGTGGCGGCGCTGGGGATCTCGCTGCTCGCCAACTGGGAGACGGCGGTCGTCATCGCCATCTACCTCGGCATCCAGCTCGGCTACTGCTTCGGCTGGAAGAACCAGCCGGTCATCGACATCTGCATTGTCTCGTCGGGCTTCCTGCTGCGTGCTATCGCCGGAGGTGTCGCCGCCGAGATCGAGCTGTCGCAGTGGTTCCTGCTGGTGATGGCGTTCGGGTCGCTGTTCATGGCTGCCGGCAAGCGGTACGCGGAGCTGCAGCTGGCCGAGCGGACCGGCGCCAAGATCCGCAAGGCGCTGCAGTACTACACCACCACCTACCTGCGGTTCGTGTGGACCTTGTCGGCGACCGCGGTGGTGATCTTCTACGGCCTCTGGGCCTTCGACAACGCCGACACGAATGTCGCCTACTCCGTGTCGATGGTGCCGTTCACGATCGCGATCCTGCGCTACGCCGTCGACATCGACGGTGGTCAGGCCGGGGAGCCCGAAGAGATCGCGCTCGGTGACCGCGTCCTGCAGTTGCTGGCCGTCGCCTGGTTGGTGTGTGTTGGTGTCGCGGTCTATGCGGTCTCCTGACCTGGGGTCTTCCGAGGGCGGTGAGGTCGGCGACGCGGCAGCCGACGCCCCCACCGAGGCGATCCCCGTCACCGAGTCGGACCCCGGCAGCGAGCCGAGCCGTGCCACCGAGCGGAACCCTGACACCGAATCGACAGTCGCCACCGAGCTGACGACAGGCGCCGACACGGGCCGTGGCCTCGGCAGCTGGGGTGCCCGTCAGTGGGTGCCCGTCATCAGTTTTCTGATCGGCACGATCACGGTCACCACGCTGTTCACCATCGGGGTGTGGCAGCGACGCTGGATCGCCGACGACGGACTGATCGTGCTGCGTACGCTGCGCAACCTGTTCGCAGGCAACGGCCCGGTCTTCAATGTCGGCGAACGCGTCGAGGCCAACACCTCGACCGCCTGGACCTACGTGCTCTGGTTCTGGGCCTGGGTCACCGACGGTCAGCTCGAGTACGTCGCCCTCTGGGTGGCGCTGGTGCTGTCGGTCGCGGCGATCCCGATCGCCATGTATGCCACCGCACGGCTGTATCGCACCCGCCTTGGTGGACTGACCGGGGACGGTTGGACGCTGTTGCTGCCGTTCGGCGTGATCGCCTACGTCGCGCTGCCGCCGGCCCGGGACTTCGCGACCAGCGGTCTGGAGAACGGCCTGTGCATCTTCTGGGTGGCGGTCCTGTGGGGTCAGTTGGTGGCGTGGAGCAGACGCCCGGTCACCGACCCGTCGCGGTGGCAGCGGGCCGCGACGCTGACCTTGGCGTTCACCGCCGGTCTGGCGCCGCTGATCCGGCCGGAACTGACGATTCTCGGCGGACTGGTCTTGCTACTGGTGATACTCGCACCCACCTCGTGGCCGACGCGGATCGGCATGATCGTGGTGGCCGCGGTGCTGCCGGTGGGCTATCAGATCTTCCGGATGGGTTACTACGCGTTGCTGGTGCCCAACCCGGCCGTGGCCAAGGACGCCAGCGGCGCCAAGTGGCATCAAGGGTTGCTCTATCTGGCCAATTTGTTCGGACCGTACGTGCTGTTGCTGCCCGTCGTCCTGATCGTCGTGACCGGCATCTTCATCGTCGGCGGCCGACGTCTCGCGGGCGGGCGGCCGACGCCGGAGCCCGGCGAGTCCGTCCGACTCACCTGGCGGCAGCGGGTGGCGTCCTGGTCGGCCGCCCTACACAGTCCCTCCGCGGTGACGGTCACCGTGATGCTGGCCGGTCTGATCGGCGGCATCTACTGGATTCGGCAGGGCGGCGACTTCATGCACGGTCGCGTTCTACTGGTCCCGTTGTTCACCTTGCTGCTGCCGTTGATGGTGGTGCCGGTGACCATTCCGGCGCACGTGCGCGCGGCATGGCGCTCGGATACCGGCACCGATACCGCCGTGCGGCGTCGGACGCGGGTACAGCTCGCCGGGTCGGTGATCATGGGCGCGTTCTGGGTGACCATCGTCGCGTGGGCCGCGGTGTGCAGCCACAACGTGCTGCCCAACGCCGGCACCGACATCGGCCGGAGCGGCATCGTCGACGAGCGTCGCTTCTACGTCACCAACATGGGCAACGAGAACCCGGTGACTGCCGAGGACTATCTCGATTACCCGCGTATGGGAGCGATGGCCGAGTGGATCGAGCGCTACCACGACGAGGGCGGAGTGATCCTGCCGTCGTTCAATTACGACGAGTGGTACATCGCAAAGCTGCCCGGCAATATCGCGCCCGAGGACCGCAAGCTCACCGTCTATTTCCTCAATCTGGGGATGACGAGTATGAACGCGCCACTCGACGTCCGTGTCATCGACCAGATGGGCCTGGCATATCCGCTCGCCGCGCACACCGAGCGCCTCGAGGACGGCCGGATCGGTCACGACAAGGTGTTGCCCTCGGAATGGGTCGTCGCGGAGGCCGGAGCCTACCCGCGCAAGCCGGTCCTGCCGGGTTATCTCGACGAGGACCTGGTGCGGCAGGCGCAGGTGGCGCTGAGATGCCCGGAAACCCAGGATCGTTTCGACTCGTACGAGGCGGCGTGGACATGGGAACGGTTCAAACGCAATCTCAAGGAGTCGTTCACGTTCACCGACTACCGGATCGAACGTGAGCCCGAGTACGAGATCGCGCGCTGTGGGTTGCAGATGCCGCCCCGCATCCATCCGCGCTGACCGTTCACCTCATCCGCGAGGGGCCGACGCGTGTGGAAGTCCGCTGAATACGCTGCCTGAGGAGGGCCGGAGCGTGCGGAGGCCCGTCACGAAGGCCCGGTTTGCCCATCAATATCTCGAATCGGTAACGTTCGGCCCGACTTGGTCGATAGATCAACGTGACCAGGACACCCGTGTGCTGATTGCATAACGGCTCGCCGACGAGCGGATGTGAGAGCAGTCACAGCGTTTGTCAGCGTTGGGGGGATGCAATAGGCTCCCGAAACGGTGCTCAACGGCCGAATGTGGGCTGTTCGGCGCGCGATCGCTTCGCGTGCCGGGGCGAGTGCGCCCGCAGCGCCGTCGGGGGATGTCAGCGGCCGGGTGTCGTAGGAGGATTCGGCGGTTCGGGAATGTTGTCCCGTCCCGCCGGATGACAGAGGGAGATATCAGTCGATGCGTGAAGCTGCTGCCAGGCCGCCAAGAGCCGGTTGGGCGCGAAACCGAGCCGTCGCGGCAATCATCGCGATGGCGACCGTGATCGGCCTGGCCGGTGTGATCGGCGGTGCCGGTGACGCGAGCGCCCGGATCGGTGGCACCCAGATCGGCAAGCAGGAGTTCTGGGTCAACGGATGTGGCATGCCCAACGTGAAGGTGCGTGCCTGGAAGCGTCCCGGTAACTACAAGACCGCGATCCTGCTCGACGGCATGCGCGCCCAGTACGACTACAGCGGCTGGGAGATCAACACCAACGTCCAGGAGATGGTGCGCTCCGGCGTCAACGTGGTGGAACCCATCGGTGGGCCGGCCAGCTTCTACTCCGACTGGGACGCACCCAGCAATTTCAACAACCAGCCGTACCGCTACATGTGGAACTGCGTCATCACCCGCTCGCTGGTCCGCGAACTGGACCGCCGCGGGTTCCGGGTCGGCGCGAGCCGTAAGTACGCCATCGCCGGTCTGTCGTCGGGCGGTAATGCCGCCCTCGTCATCGGTGCGCAGAACCGCCACAACTTCGACCGCGCGGCGTCGCTGTCGGGCTACAACTTCCTGAACGCGCCCGGTATGCGCACCGCGCTGCGACTGGCGATGTTCGACGTCGACCCCAAGCCGTGGAACATCGACAGCATGTGGGGCCCGCCGTGGAGCCCGCGATGGATCTCCAACGACCCGTTCATGAACATCAACCGCATGCACGGTATGAAGATCTTCATCGGGTCCGGTAACGGCCTGTTCGGACAATACAACTCGCTGCCGAACGTTTTCGACGACCTGTTCAAGGGCTCGACGCTCGAGGTCCTCGCCTTCACCCAGGCCAAGGCCTTCGAGGCGGCCGCGTTGGTCCAGGGACTGCCGCTGATGACCTATTACTCCAACGGCACCCACGCCTGGGGCTACTGGCAGGACATGCTCTGGAACGCCAAGAATCGCGGGTTCTTCCGCTGAGTTGACCGGCGATCGCACCGCAGGACAACATCAGTCACAGAAATCCCACGCGTAACAGCGTGGCGCACGCAAAACAGAACGCCCTACGTGTAAGAAACACGTAGGGCGTTTTGTTGTCTGTGGGGTTGATGTGACTTCTGGGGAAAGAGTTACTCGCTCACCTGGTCAAACGCCGTGATGCTCAGGTGGTGTGAAGGAGTCAGAGGGTGAACTGGCAAGTGGTTCGGTATGTCGTGGCGCGCAGCGCGCGGAACACGACCGACGATGTTCGGGGGCACGGCGTCCGGGGGCACCGAGGTCAGAGCGGTCGATCCGGCACCGCCCGACGGTGGGCGACCGGTGCGGCGGCAGCGGCCGCCGCGGTCCTGGTGCTCGCCGCCCCCACGATCCCCGCCGGCGCCGAGCCGGCCCCGGCGCCCGGCGCGCCCGCGGTGCAGCCATCGGCCCCCGCGCCGGCAGCACCGCCGGCGGCCGAGTCGGCCCCACCGGCCCCGGTCGCCGCTAGCCAACCCGCGCGGGTGACCAACACCTTCTGGTACACCGACCGCCGTGTCGCGCTGTGGGTCGACTCGCCGGCGATGGGAACCAACATCCAGGTCCAGCTGCTGCTGGCCCGTGACTGGTGGGCCAAGCCGAAGGAGAAGTTCCCGCAGCTGATCACCCTCGACGGTCTGCGGGCACAAGAAGACCAGAGTGGCTGGATCATCAACACCAACATCGAGGACTTCTACCGCGACAAGAACGTCAACGTGGTGCTCCCGATCGGCGGCGAGTCCAGCTTCTACACCGACTGGAAAGAACCCGACAAGGGCAAGAACTACAAGTGGGAGACGTTTCTGCAGTCCGAGCTCCCGCCGATCTTGGAGGGCGACTGGCGCTCCACCGACGTCCGCGGCATCCAGGGCCTGTCGATGGGTGGCTCGGCGGCGATGATGCTGGCCGCCCGCAACCCCGGTTTCTACAAGTACGCCGCGTCCTACTCGGGCATCTTGCAGATGACCTCCTACGGAATGCCGCAGGCGATCCAGTTCGCGTTGCGCGACGGTGGCGGCTACGACTCGATGAAGATGTTCGGCCCGCCCAGCGACCCGGCCTGGAAGGAGCATGACCCGTACTTGCTGGCCGAGAAGCTGCGCGGCACCAGCCTGTACGTGTCGTCGGGCAACGGACTGGTCGGCCCGCACGACAAGCCGTCCGACATCCCGATGCTGGCCACCAACTATTCGGGTGTCGGACTGGAGATCCTCAGCCGAGTGACCTCGCAGCAGTTCGCCATCAAGCTCAACCAGCTGGGCATCCCCGGTCAGGCGGTCTACCGTCCTTCTGGGACGCACACCTGGCCGTACTGGCAGTTCGAGATGCAGCAGTCGTGGCCGCAGGCCGCGGGCGCCCTGGGCCTGATGAACGATCACCCGGCGTGCAAGGTCGGCTTCGCGAAGGCCTACAACGTCAACAAGGACGTTCTCGGTGAATGCCTGACACCGGTCTACGGCGTACCGGGTGGCAAGGCACAGGACTTCCGCGGTGGGCGGGTCATCACCGGTCCGAAGGGGCCCAAGATGGTCGGCGGCGGCATCGGCGGCGAGTACGTCGCCGCCGGCGGGCCGGGCGGCAAGCTGGGTCTGCCGACCAGTGACGAGATGCCCACCCGCGACGGCAAGGGGCGCGTCAACACCTTCGAGCACGGCCGGATCGTCTGGACGGCCAAGGATGGAGCGAAGGTCACCAAGTGACCTCTCGCACCCGGCGACGGCCCAAGCTGAACGGGAGCCGTCGCCGGTGCTGAGACTTCACTGAGTAAGCGGCACGTTTCTGCTGGTGGGGTGGGTCGGGTGGCAAGCGACTCACCGCGGAGACGGTAGCCTGACGCCAGGCGGATCGCAGGAGCGGACCGCGGCAGCAGGTGTGAGAACCCGACTCCGACGACGACGTCCGGGCCGGGTGCGACGAGGAAGTGACGATGACCCGAAAGTTTCTGCAACTCGCGATGGTCGCGGCGGGACTCGCGCTCACCGTGGGTTCGGTGTCGGCGTGCTCCGACGACTCGACGGCCACGGCCCCGATCACGAGCAACCCGGTGACGACCACCTCGATGTATTCGACGACGCCGTCGTCATCGGCGGCTCCGTCGACGACGGCCTCGGCCGAAGAGACCGCGGACTCCGACGCCCCCGACGAACCGGCGCCGCAGGAGCCGGGCGGGACGGCATTGCCGGCAACGGCACCCGAACCCGGCACCGGCGTCCCGCAGAGCTTCCCCGGACCCGACGGGCAGGAGATCGGGCCGAAGGGCAAGGCGTATTTGGCGGCGCTGAAGGCCGACAACGTCACGTTCATGGGTGACACCGACAATTCGGTGGCCCTCACGATGGCCGAGTACGTGTGCAATGAACGCAAGAAGGGCACCGACCCGGTGACCGTGAAGGCATTCGTTACCGCGTCGGTCGGACCGGGCACCGACACCGTCGTCGAGGCCAACACCAAGGCCGACAAGGTCATCAAGGCCGCCGACGAGAATTACTGCTGATAGGTGAGCGCACGGAGATCGCAGCGTCGTAAGCGGCGACTGCCGAGGATGCTGCTGTTCCTGGCGCTGCTCGCGGTCGTCGCGATCATCCTGATCGTGGTGTTGGTGATCGTGTTGCTGCAGCCAGGCCCGCCACGGATTCCCATCGGCCCGGGAGAGTCGACCACCGAACCAAAGGAGCGGCCCGATGCGCAGTCGGCCGACTGCCCGGACGTGCTCACCCTGGTCATACCCGGTACCTGGGAGTCGTCGGCGGACGACGATCCCTACACACCGACTGCGAATCCGCAGTCGTTGATGCTGCGGGTCTCCGGTGCGCTCGCCGACGAGTTCCCGTCGTCGCGCACGAGCGTCTACACCGTGCCCTACGTGGCGCAGTTCCGGAATCCGACCAATCTGGCCGACCGGCAGCGTGACTACGATTTCTCTCGCTCGCAGGGTTACAAACGGGCGGCCGGCAAGATCATCCAGACCAACCGGAATTGTCCGCTGACGCGGTACGTGATCATGGGCTTCTCGCAGGGCGCGGTGATCGCCGGCGACCTGGCCAGCAACATCGGTAACGGGCGCGGCGTGCTGGACGCCTCCGACCAGGATCTGGTGCTGGGTGTGGGGCTGATCGCCGACGGCCGCCGTGAATCGGGCAAGCAGAACGACATCGGTCCCTCCCCGGAGGGTGTGGGAGCCGAGGTCGCACTGGCCGGGATGGGTCGACTCGTGCCCGGCATCACCATGACCGGGCCGCGTGCCGGCGGATTCGGTGAGCTCGCCGATCGGGTGCAGTCCATCTGCGCCCCCGGCGATCTGATCTGCGACTCGCCGACCATCACCAACCCGATCCGGGCGGTCAGCCAGCTCGCCGGTGCGATCGACAACCCCGTGCACGCGATGTATGCGACCACCGATTACTGGTCGCTCGACGGGACGTCGGCCACCCAGTGGATGTACGGCTGGGCCAGCAGCGTCATCTCCGACGCACCCCGCCCCGCCCACAACTGAGCGACGACGGGCGTCACTCGGTGTCTGACATCCGGATGCCCTGACTGCGCGCAAAGGATGCCTCCTCGGCACTGACGAGCCCGAACGACACCAGCGGGCGCGGATAGACGGCGTCGCCCAGGTAGGCCGCCGCCACCGCCATGCGGTTGGCGCCACGGGGCAGCGAGAACAGATGGTAGGCGCGGGTGACTGCCTTGGCCGCGAAGCCGGACAGGTGCACACCGACCGGATTGGCCACCGCGAACCGCGGCCCCAGATCGACGACCAGGCCGAGATCGTTGTGTCGATAGTTCGTCGAAGTCCCGGTGCCGATCGAGGCGAGCACGTTGCGTGCGAGCACCTTGCCCTGACGCACGGCGTGCTGGGCGGTCGGCGGTGTGATCGCCGCCGAATCCGACTTCGTGGTGTCCGGCACGGCCGCCGCGTCGCCGGCTGCGAAGACGTCGGGGTGGTCGGGGACCGACAGGTCTGTGCGCACCGTCAGTCGCCCCTTCTCCGTGGGCAATCCGAGGGACTCGATGAGGGGGTTGGCGCTGACTCCGGCGGCCCACGCGACGGTGTGCGTGGCAACCGTCGTGCCGTCGCTCAGCTCGGCGACCTCATCGGTCAACCGGTCGATGGTGGTGCCCAACCGCACGTCGATGCCGCGCGAGCGCAACACCTCGAGCACCTTGTCGCCGAGCTTCTCGCCCACCTCCGGCATCACCCGGTCGGCCATGTCGAGCAGCACGAAACGAACCTCCTGCGGGTCGAAATCACGTTGCCGGGCGACCTCGTCGGCCAACGCGCGCAACTGTGCGGTCAGTTCGGCGCCGGCATAGGACGCGCCCACCACCACGACGGTGCGTCGTGCCCGGGCAACCGCCGAATCGGTTTCGCGCGACGCCAATTCGAGCTGCTCGAGCAGCTGATCGCGCAGATACAACGCCTCGGTGGTGGTCTTGAGCCCGCGGGCGTGTTCGGCGAGGCCGGGGATGTCGAAGAGTCGGGTGACCGAGCCGGGGGTCAGCACCAGTCGGTCGTAGGCGACGGTTTCGACGGCGTCTTCGCGGTTGTGCACCTCGAGTGTCCGAGCGGCCAGATCCACTTTCTCCACGCGGCCGGCGATGAGGTCGGCTTCTGGCAGGCTGTCGGCCAACGGGACGGCGACGAATCGCGGATCGAGCAGCCCACCGGCGACGTCGGGCAGCAGCGGTGTGTAGAGCATGAAGTCATCCGGCGAGATCACGGTGACCCGAATCGGATGGTCGGTCGACGAGCGCTGATGGCGCAGCAGGCGCCGGGTGGTCTCGAAGCCGGCGAAGCCGGCACCCACGATGACGATGCGGACGGGTTCGACTGTTGCGGTCATATCGGTGTCCGTACCCGCATCGTCGTGAGTGAAACGCGACACGTCTCACGCCGGCCCGAAAACGCGCAGGTCACGGAGTGGGTCAATGGACCCAGTTGTGGCATTCTCGACTATCCGCCGGGGCATGTCCGCGATCTGTTTGGCGGTGTGTTGGCCCTGCATTACCGTGATTGGGCGATCGGGCTACCGATACCCGCGATGCGCAGGGACTTGCGCTGGGGGCAGACGCGCACCATGCGCATGAGGAGACAGTGAATGAGCGAGACCGGGGAGCTGCGCCCGTTCCGGTTCGGTGCCGGTGGTGAGGGCAACAAGGACGAGGGTGGCGCGCGCAAGTTCGTCAAACTCGCCCAGACCGCCGAGGAGTACGGCTACGACACCTTCGCGGTGCCCGATCACCTGGGCAACCAGGTCGGACCCATCGCCTCGCTCGGCGCGCTGACCCAGGCCACCTCGACCATCCGGCTGGCGACATCGGTGCTGGCCAACGGCTGGCGCCATCCGGCAATGGTCGCCAAAGAGGCCACCACGATCGACGTGCTCTCCAAGGGACGCCTGGAGTTGGGCATCGGCGCCGGGTGGATGAAAGAAGAGTTCGACAAGGCCGGCATCGAGTTCGAGTCACCCGGTGTCCGCATCCGGCGCCTCGACGAGGCGCTCACCATCCTCGATGGCCTGATGCGGGGCGAGACCGTCGACTTCGCGGGCGAGTTCTACCAGATCAACGGGCTCGAGGGATCGCCACGACCGCGGCAAGGCCCACGGCCACCGATCGCCGTCGGCGGTGGCGGGCCCAAGATGCTCGCACTGGCGGCCAAGCATGCCGACATCATTTCGGTTGCGCCGTCGACGACACGCGAGGGCAAGATGCGGCTGTCGGATATGACGATCGAGAAGACCGCGCAGCGAGTCGACCGGATCCGCGAGGTCGCCGGCGACCGGTTCGACGACATCGAACTCAACTGGACGATCGCGGTCATCGTCATCACCGACGACCGCGAGGCCACCGCCGAGATGGCGTTGAAAGCCCTGGAACAGGGCTATCCGCCCAACATCGAACGCGACTGCGAGTTCACCGTCGACGACGTGATGGCCTCGCCGTATCTGGCGATGGGCACATTCGAGGAGATCGCCGAGCAGATCCGCGAGGTGCGTCGGCGTACCTCGATGTCCTATGTCGGTGTCTTCCCGACGCAGATGGACGCGTTTGCGCCGGTCATCTCGCTTCTCAAGGGGGAGTAGCATTGTCGACGGCCTGAATGCACTTGACGCGCTGAGCGGGCATCGACGCTGGCTGACCGCGGTTTATGCCCGGTGTGTGCGAGCGCGAAGGTGCGGTTGACGATCACGAGCATTTCGAACGGGTAACAATTTGGACTACCGTGACCGCGGTAGTACGGACGGGCGTGGAAAGCGTGGGTCGATGGCATGACGGGGGACGTGCCAGCGATCGGGGAGGTAGAGCGCGGTCCACGAGGGGCCACAGGAGTAATGGATGTTGAACACTGAATTTGAGCAGTTCCTCGATGAGAACGGACAGATCCACTTCACCGAGGACGCGACGCTCGTCGACTACGTCGAACGCAACGTACGTGAAGAGGCCGACACCCTCGCGTATCGCTTCATCGACTACAGCCGCGAGCGTGACGGCGAGGCCCAAGACCTGACCTGGGCGCAGTTCGGGAAGCGTCTGCGTGCCGTCGCGGCACGTCTGCAGCAGGTCACCAAGCCGGGTGACCGGGTCGCCATCCTCGCCCCGCAGTCGCTCGAGTACGTGATCGGCTTCTTCTCCGCGCTCTACGCCAGCAATGTCGCCGTGCCACTGTTCTCGCCGGACGAGCCCGGCCACACCGATCGGCTGCACGCCGTTCTCGAGGACTGCAAGCCCACTGCGATCCTGACCTCCACCAAATCGGCCGAGGCGGTCCGGGACTTCTTCAAGCCGCTGCCGGCCAAGGAACGCCCACGGGTCATTGCCGTGGATGCCGTGCCGGATTCCGTCGGTTCGAGCTGGGTCGCTCCCGTCGCCGGCACCGACCACAACAAGGACACCGTCGCCTATCTGCAGTACACGTCGGGGTCGACCCGCGTGCCCGCCGGCGTCGAGATCACCTATCAGGCCGTCGCCGCCAACGTGCTGCAGATCTACGACTGCATCGAGATCGACCGCAATGCCCGCGGCGTGACCTGGCTGCCGATGTTCCACGACATGGGCTTGCTGACGGTGATCCTGCCTGCGCTGGGCGGTAAGTACATCACCATCATGAGTCCGCAGGCATTCGTGCGCCGACCGGGCCGCTGGATCAAGGAACTCGCCGCCGAGTCCGACAACGCGCCCACCTACGCCGCCGCCCCGAACTTCGCCTACGAGCATGCCGCGGCACGTGGTCTGCCCAAGGAGGGCGAACACCTCGACCTGTCCAACGTCATCGGCCTGATCAACGGCTCCGAGCCGGTCACCGTCAGCTCGATGAAGAAGTTCAACGACGCCTTCGCGCCGTATGGTCTGCCGAAGACGGCCATCAAGCCCTGCTACGGCATGGCAGAGGCGACCCTGTTCGTCTCCGCCACGCAGCGCGAGAACGAGGCGAAGGTCATCTACGTCGACCGCGACGAGCTCAACGCCGGCCGGTTCAAGGTCGTCGACCAGCACGCGGACAACGCCGTTGCGCAGGTGTCGTGTGGGCAGGTCGCGCTGAGTCAATGGGCCGCGATCGTCGACCCGGAGACGGCCACCGAGCAGGCCGACGGCCACGTTGGCGAGATCTGGCTGCACGGCATCAACATCGGTGCCGGTTACTGGAACAAGCCGGAGGAGTCCGAGCAGACCTTCCACAACCGCATCACCAACCCGCTTGCCGACGGCAGCCACACCGAGGGCACCGCGGCCGACGCGATCTGGATGCGCACCGGCGACTACGGTGTGTGGCTCGACGGCGAGCTGTACATCACCGGTCGTGTCAAGGACCTGGTGATCGTCGACGGGCGCAACCATTACCCGCAGGACCTGGAGTACTCGGCGCAGGAGGCCAGCGACTCGCTGCGCCCCGGGTTCGTCGCCGCGTTCTCGGTGCCGTCCAACCAGCTGCCCGCCGACGTGTTCGAGCAGTCCACCAGTGGACTGACCTTCGACGCCGATGATGCCTCGGAGCAGTTGGTCATCGTCGCCGAGCGAGGCCCCGGCAAGAAGCACGACCCGCAGGAGATCGCCGACACCGTGCGTGCCGCCGTCGCGCAGCGCCACGGGGTCATGGCGCGCGACATCCTGCTGGTGCCGGCCGGTTCGATCCCGCGCACGTCCAGCGGCAAGATCGCGCGACGCGCCACCCGCACCGCCTATATCGATGGCAGCCTGCGCGGCGGCTACAAGCAGACGGCGTTCCCGGACGCCCAGTAGCGGCACCCATCGGTCGATGCTCATTTTCGTTGCCTGAGGTGGGCGCTTATGCGTCGCCGAGGCATCCCCGATCAGTAGTCTGGAAGCGATGTCTGAACTGAATACCGACGAGTCCGGCGCCAGCACGGACGACCAGTCGCATGCCACCGGAACCGCCGGCGAGACCGCCGGTGATCTGACGGTCGCCGAGCTTCGGGACTGGCTGCGTTCCTGGGTCTCGGACGCCACCGGAATCCCCGCAGAACAGATCTCCGACGACCGGCCGATGGAGGAGTTCGGACTCTCCTCGCGTGACGCCGTCGCCTTGGCCGCCGACGTCGAGGACAAGACCGGCGTGATCCTCACGGCGACTGCGGCCTACAACCATCCGACCATCGCGATGCTGGCCAAGCGCATCATCGAGGGTGATCCCGACGAGCTGCTCGACGACGTCGCCGACACCTTCTGGCAGCGTGAGCGCAGCGCCGACGACGACATCGCGATCGTCGGCCTCGCGACGCGGTTCCCGAAGGCCGGCGCCACTCCGGAGTCGACGTGGGAGGCGCTGATCGGCGGCGTCGACGGCATCAGTGACCTACCCGAGGGCCGGTGGACCGAGTTCACCGATGACCCGCGGATCGCCGAGATCATCGCCGCGTCCAACGTCAAGGGTGGCTATCTCGACGATGTGAAGAGCTTCGACGCCGACTTCTTCCAGATGAGTCCGCGTGAGGTCGAGATGGTGGACCCACAGCAGCGGCTCGCGCTCGAACTCACCTGGGAGGCGCTCGAGCACGCACACATCCCGGCCAGCGACCTCAAGGGCGGTCCGGTGGGTGTGTTCCTCGGAACGTCGACCAACGACTATCAGATGCTGGCGACGATGGGCCTCGGTGAGGGTGCCGAGGAGACCGCGGCCTATGCGTTGACCGGTACGGCCACGTCGATCGTCGCAAACCGCGTCTCTTACTTCTTCGACTTCCACGGGCCGTCCATCGCGGTCGACACCGCCTGCTCGTCGTCCCTGGTGGCCGTGCATCAGGCGGTCCGCAGCCTGCGGTCGGGCGAGAGCTCGGTCGCGTTGGCCGGCGGCGTCAACATGATCATCACGCCCGCGGTCACGCTCGGTTTCGATCGAGTCGGTGCGCAGGCCAAGGACGGCCACATCAAGGCGTTCTCCGCCGACGCCGACGGCATGATCCGTGCCGAGGGTGGCGGACTGGTGGTGCTCAAGCGGATGGCCGACGCCCGTCGTGACGGCGACCAGGTGCTGGCCGTGATCGCCGGTTCCGCGGTCAACTCCGACGGTCGGTCCAACGGCTTGTTCGCCCCGAATCCGGAGGCGCAGGTGGAGGTGCTGCGCGCTGCCTACACCGACGCCGCGATCGACCCGCGCACCGTCGACTACGTGGAAGCCCATGGCACCGGCACGATCCTCGGCGATCCGATCGAGGCCGACGCACTCGGTCGTGTGGTCGGGCGTGGCCGGGTTGTCGGTGCGCCCGCTCTGCTGGGGTCGGCGAAGACCAACTTCGGTCACATGGAGTCCGCGGCCGGTGCGGGCGCGCTGGCCAAGGTGGTCCTGTCGTTGCAGCACAACAAGATTCCAGCCTCGCTCAACTACTCCGGCCCCAATCCATACATCCAGTTCGACGCGAACGGGCTGAAGGTGAACGCGGAGGCAGGCGATTGGCCCCGCTACTCCGGTCACGCCATCGCCGGCGTCTCGGGCTTCGGGTTCGGTGGCACCAACGCGCACGTCATCGTCCGCGAAGTCCTGCCGAGCGATCTGGGTTCGAGCCCTATTGCCGAGGAGTCGGAGTCCGCTGGTCGAGTAGACGCGAACGACCTTCCCGCTGGTCGAGTAGGCGCGAACGACCTTCCCGCTGGTCGAGTAGGCGCGAACGGAGTGAGTGCCGTATCGAGACCAGGCGACATCGACATCGACGCCCTCGACGACGACGAGTACCTCACCGAGGCCGAGCGCGCCGTCCTCGCCGCGCAGGCGAAGCAGGACGAGGCCCCGGCCGAGCAGACCGAACAAGACCCCGCCGAGGGCTTCGCACCTTGCGCCGCGGAAGGCTCGGTTGTCCCACTTGTGCTCTCCGGATTCCTGCCCTCGCGTCGCCGCAAGGCCGCCGAGGATCTGCTGGTGTGGCTGCAATCCGAGGCAGGACAAACGACACCGCTGGTCGACATCGGTCGTGCCCTGGCCCACCGCAATCACGGCCGTTCCCGTGCCGTGGTGATGGCGCGGACCCACGACGACGCCATCGCCGGTGTCCGTGCGGTCGCCGAGGGCAAGAGCAATCCGCTGGTCTACGTGGCCGATTCGCCCGACGCCGCAACCGCGGTGTGGTTGCTGTCGGGCTTCGGTTCGCAGCACCGCAAGATGGCCAAACAGCTCTACACCGAGAACCCGGTGTTCGCGAAGTACGTCGATCGGGTCGACGAGTATGTGCGCAGCGAGCTCGGCTATTCGATCGCCGAGATGTTTCTCGACGACGAGCAGACCTATGGCATCGAGACGAGCCAGGTCGGCATCTACACCATTCAGGTTGCGCTCGCCGACACGCTTCGGCATTTCGGCGCCGAACCCGGTGTGCTGGTGCCGCATTCGATGGGCGAGGCATCCGCCTCCTACATCAGCGGCGGGTTGTCCCTGGAAGACGCGACGCGGGTCATCTGCCAGCGTTCGCGCCTCATGGGCGAGGGCGAGTCGATGCTGCAGGGTGACGACATCCGGCTGATGGCGCTCGTCGAGTACAGCGCCGAGAACATCAACGACGTCCTCGTCGACTACCCCGACCTCGAGATCTGCGTCTACGCGGCACCCACCCACACCGTCATCGGTGGCCCTGAGTCGCAGGTCGATGCGATCGTCGCCCGCGCGGAGGCCGAGGGCAAGCTGGGTCGCAAGTTGCAGACCAAGGGAGCCAGCCACACCTCCCAGATGGACCCGTTGCTCGGCGAACTGGCCTACGAGCTCACCGGTATCGAGCCGCTGCGGCCGACCGTCGGGTTCTACAGCTCGGTGGACCGGGAGACGTTCTACCGACCGGGCCACGAGCCGGTACACACCATCGAGTACTTCACCAAGGGGCTGCGGCACAGTGTCTGGTTCAGCCAGGCGATCGCGAAGTCGGTGGAGAACGGGCACCGCACCTTCCTGGAGCTCTCGCCGAATCCCGCCGTGCTGATCTCTGTTGCCGCGGTGACATTCTCGGCCGGGCTGCACGATGCCGAACTGGTGGAGACGCTCAAACGCAAGGAAGATGAGAGCTACGGACTCGTCAATGCGCTGATGAAGCTGTACGTGCACGGACATCCGGTGAACGTCGGATCTCTGTTCGGTTCCGGCGCATTCGGCGACATCCCGCGGACTCGGTTCGAGCGCCGGGAGTTCTGGCTCAAGGCGCAGCTCGCGAGCGGCGGCTCGGCGGGAACCGTGCCGGGTTCGCACGTCGCACTGCCGGACGGCCGGCACGCGTGGGAGGTGAACGCCTCGGCGGTCGCCGATACGCGCGAGCTGGTGCGGGCTGCGGCGGCGCAGGTGATGGCCGACGCCGTGGTGGGAGCTGTGGTCACGCATGCGCAGATCCCGGCCTCGGGCACGGTGACGACCACGCTGAGCCCGCATCCGGGTGGCGCGTCGGTGACGGTGCATGCCAAGCAGGACAAGAACTTCCGGTTGCTGTTCGAGGCGGCCGTCACGGGCGGGGCCGTGCCCGAACAGGCGAGCGCCCCGGCTGTCGAGACCGCTCAGACGTCACCGGCCGAGGTGTTCGCCGACGACAAGGTGATCACCGAGGACGAGATTGTCGACGACATCGACAACAAATGGAACCCGGAAAGCGGTGAGACGGTCGAGCAGCGACTGGCGATCATCGTCGGCGAGTCCATGGGATACGACCCCGAGGACCTACCGCGCGAGATCCCGCTGATCGAACTGGGTCTCGACTCGCTGATGGCGGTGCGGATCAAGAATCGCGTCGAGTTCGAGTTCGACATCCCTCAACTGCAACTGCAGGCGATGCGTCAGGCGAACCTCGCCGATGTGGTGAAATTCGTCGAGTTCGCGGTCACCCACCGCGATCAGCTCGATGACCTCGCCGACAATGCCGCGGGCGGTGGCGAACTCGACACCGCGGCGCTCAACGCCTACATCGATGAGCAGAACGCGAAGGACGTCGCCGCGCCCGGTGACGGCGTGGCGGCGGACACCCCTACTGGCGTGGCGGCGGACACCCCTACTGGCGTGGCGACGGAGACCCCTACCGCTGGTCGAGTAGCGACGAGCGCTAGCGAGGAGCGTATCGAGACCCCGCAAGCCTCGAACACCCCGCAACCAGCCGACCAGACCCCCACCGACCTCGCCGACCAAGCCGCCGTCGCCGACGCCACCGGCTCCGACGTTCCGCCGCGCGATGCGGCCGAGCGCCTGACATTCGGCGTCTACGCGGTGGTCACCAAGACTTCGGCGGGCGGCGTGTTCAACAAACTCCCGGTGCTCGAAGAAGAAGTGGCCCAACAGCTCACCGATCGTCTCAATGAGCGCACCGGCGGCGACATCGACATGGAAGACATCCTCGACTCGGAAACGATCGAGGAGATGTCGAACTATGTCCGCGAGTACCTCGATGCGGGCGCAGACACCGACGGCTTCCTGCGCTTCTTGCGGGTGGTCGACGGCAAGAAGAGCTACGACACGACCGCCGGAGATCCGGTGCCGGCGTTGCTCTTCCACCCGGCAGGCGGCAACACCTCGGCGTATGAGGCGCTGCTCAAACGGCTGCCCGACGATCAGCCGGTCATCGGCTTCGACCGCGTCGAGGGAACCATCGAGGAGCGGGTGCGCCAGTACCTGCCGCGGCTGCGCGAGGTTGCGCCGCACGGCCCGTACGTGCTCATCGGCTGGTCGCTGGGCGGGGCGTTGGCCTACGGGTGCGCCCAGGTGCTGCGTGAGGAAGGTGAGGAGGTCTCCTTCGTCGGCCTGATCGACGTGGTTCGGCCATCCGAACCCGTGGTGGAGAATGAACAGACCAAGCGTGCCCGACTCGAGCGTTGGCGCGATTTCGCGGTCAAGACCTACGATCTCGACGATGACATCCCGATCCCGATGGACCGGCTCGTGGAAGCCGACGACGAGGGGCAGTTCCAGATCATCATGGAGATGATGTCGATGTCGGGCACCAAGATCCCGGGCGGCATCATCGAACACCAGCGCACGTCGTTCCTCGACAACCGTGCGCTGACCAACATCGAACCCACCCACTATGACGGCAAGGTGGTCCTCTATCGTGCCGACAAGATGCACGACGGTGCGATCGAACTGGAACCGCAGTGGGCGAACATCGACGAAGACGGCCGGTGGGGTGAGGTCGTGGACGATCTGGAGATCATCCACATCGGCGGCGATCACCTGTCGATCGTCGACGAGCCGTTCATCGCCAAGATCGGTGCGGATCTCACCCGGCGACTGCGTGAAGTGGACGCACGCCGGTGAGTTCGGTAGGTGGGAGAAAGCGAGCATCGTGACTGACACGACCGAGGTCGGGACGGCAGCACCGGCCAATGCGACAACCGCGGCGAAGCTGGCGGATCTGCGTGAGAAGCTGGAATCGGCACAGGAACCCGGCGGCGAGAAGGCGATTGCCAAACGCGAGGCGAAGGGTATCTGCTCGCCGCGCGAACGGCTGACGATGCTCTTCGACCCGGGCACCTTCGTCGAGATCGGTGCGCTCGCCAAGATGCCGGGTGCCGCGCACTCGGGATACGGCGACGGTGTGGTCACCGGGCACGGCCTGGTGCACGGCCGACCAGTTGCCGCGTTCTCCCACGATCAGACCGTGTTCGGCGGAACTGTCGGAGAGATGTTCGGCCGCAAGGTGTCTGCGCTGATGGAGTGGGCCGGAAAGATCGGCTGCCCGATGGTCGGCATCAACGACTCCGCCGGTGCGCGTATTCAGGACGCCGTCACCTCGCTGGCGTGGTACGCCGAAATGGGTCGTCGAAACCTGCTGCTGTCCGGTCTGGCCCCACAGATCTCGGTGATCCTCGGCAAGTGTGCCGGCGGTGCGGTCTACACCCCGGCCAACACCGACATCCTGGTGGCCGTCGAGGACAAGAGCTACATGTTCGTCACCGGACCAGATGTGCTCAAACAGGTCAACGGCGAGGACATCTCGGCCGAGGACCTCGGTAGCGCCCACAACCAGGCGCGCTGGGGCAACATCCATCACGTCGCACCCGACGAACGCGCCGCCTTCGACTGGGTGCGGGAGTACCTGCAGTACATGCCGTCGAGCGCGTATGAGCAGCCGCCGGTCATCAACCCCGGTCTGGAACCGGAGATCACCGAGTCGGATCTGTCGTTGAACGCCTTCATGCCCGACAACGACAACGCCGGCTACGACATGCACGACATCATCATCAAGCTCTTCGACGATGGTGCGTTCCACGAGGTCGGCGAGCTGTTCGCGCCGAACATCCTCACCGGTTATGCGCGTGTGGATGGCCGATCGGTGGGTGTGGTGGCCAACCAGCCATCGGTGATGTCGGGCGTGCTGGACACCGATTCGTCGGAGAAGGCGACCCGGTTCGTCCGGATCTGCAACGCATTCCGCATCCCGCTGATCTTCCTGGTCGATACACCGGGCATCCTGCCGGGGCTCGCCGAGGAGCAGAAGGGCACCATCCGGCGGTCGGGCAAGTTCCTGTATGCCTACGTGGAGGCCGACGTCCCGAAGGTGACGGTGGTGCTGCGCAAGGCCTACGGCGGTGCGTATGCGGTGATGGGCTGCAAGCAGCTCGGTGCCGATATCAACTTGGCCTGGCCGAGCGCGAAGATCGCGGTGATGGGTGCCGAATCCGCTGCGGCGGTGCTCACGCGGCGGCAGACCGACGGGATGTCGGCGGCCGAAGCCGACAAGGTGCGGCGCGACTTCATCGACTTCTACAACACGATGATGGCAACCCCGTACCTTGCCGCCGAACGCGGATACATCGACGCCGTGATCGAGCCCGCCGAGACCCGGCTGCAGCTCCGGAAGGCGTTGGCGCAGTTGCGGGACAAGACCGAATACCGGACGCCCCGCAAGCACTACCTGATGCCGATCTGACGGTTCCTGGTCATCGGCCAATGTCCGCCGGGATCACCGTGCAGCGTCGCCGGGCGGATTATCCGGTCGGCGGCGTCCACCGGTGATCCCGCCGGACACGGGACGGGTACGAGTCAGTCGAATCGCCGCAGAATCGAGTGCACGGCTTGGGTGACGGTGAGCCGGTCGTAGCTCTGCACGAAGTCGAAGGTGCGGTCGAGATCGCTTGCGCCGCTGTGTAGATCGCGCGCAGATAAAAGTGCGGCGAAGTGGGGTCCGAGTACGGCGACGTTCCATTCGTTGACCAGGTCATCGTCGGGGTCGAGCGGTGCGCGGTGGACGTTGCCGTCCCGGACATCCGGCAGTCCCACGCCGTACACACCGGCAAGCCCGGTCTGCTCCGACATGTCACGCCACCGGTCCGCGGTGCGGCGGGTGAAGTGGTCGGCGTGTTGGAAGGTGCCCAGCACAATCGAGGCGCCACCGATCGCGGCCTGGTGCTCGAGTGCCTTGCTCATCTCGATCAGCAGCCGCTTGTCACCAAGACGGGGCGTGAGCGAGGTTGCGGCGATGGCGTAGGGCGTCTGTTGGTCAGGTGCCGGCGTAGACCACACCGGCAGCTCCGGCAGCGGCACGATCGTGGAAGTGGCCAGCGACTCGGGGTTCTCGACCGAGGGATACAGGGCCCCTATGCCGAATGATGCACCCATCGTCATGGCGATGACCCGGCGCGCCTCGTCGTCGACGCCCTCGGCCACCACGACCGCCTGACTGCGTTCGGTGTGCGCGGCCAGGGTGTGCGCGAGCTGGGCCGATTCCGGGTTGGAGTTCTGATTCAGCAGTTCGGCCGAAGTGATCACGATGTCGGGTTCGATCAGCGTCAGCAGCGTCGCGGCGTGGTCGCTGCTGCTCAACCCGTCGACGCAGATCACCTTGCCGGCAGCCCGTGCTCGGGCCACACGGGCGAGGGTGCGTTGTGGGCTGCGTTCCACAGCGCTCGGCAGGACCACCATCACGTGGCGCTCGAGCACCTCAACGGTGTCGTCGCCGAGTTCGTCGAACAATTCGAGATCCATCCCGACCAGCATCGGCAGGATCTTGGCCACCGACTGTGCCCGCGCGCTGCGGGCCAGCTCACGTCGTCGACGGTCCAGGACGTGATGCTGCTCCATCAACCGAGCGGCTCGACGCAGCGCATCCGCGGTCCCCAACCGGGTACCGGAGGGGCCGCGGAGTTGCAGTTCGACGGCCGCGAGGGCACCGTCGGTGAGCCGGCACACCGGCGCGAACTGCATGTAGAGCTCCAGATCCTCGAACAGGGTGAACCCGCCCTCGGTGGCCGGTGCCTGCCTGACCTCGGGGGTCATGCGGTAACAGCGATCATCGGGCGCCTCCCGTCAGAGCTGTGAATGCTCCGAGATGAAGTGGGAGGATGCGGTCTTTTTCACATCCTGTGCAGTGCAAACATGCAAGCATGCTGCTCTGCGGCCAGGATAACAAAGGTGGTGCCGGCTCCCCGGTCGAGCGGAGGCTGGCTGGAGGGCCGGCAGCGGGCATCGGCCACCTGAAGGCGGGCGGCGATCAGTTGGCGGTGCGAGCGGCCTCCGCGGCAGCGGACTCGCTGGACTGGCCGGCGTTGGCCAGCTCGCCGGTGTAGCTCTCCAGGTGGGCGCGGACGAACCACTGGAACTTCTCGAGTTCGGCAGTCTGGCCGATGAGGATGTCCTCGGTGATCGGGTCGATCTTGCCGATCTTCTCGATCGCGGAACGGTGTGAGGTGATGAAGCCGTCGTAGACCAGGTCGAGCGCACCGAGATGGGCCTGCGCGGTATCGCGGCCGATCGAATAGTCGCCCCACGAACGGTCGTCCTCGATGGCCTTGGCGGTGCCGCGCGGGGACGAGCCCAGCGTGGCGATGCGCTCGGCGAGCGTGTCGGCGTAGCCGCGGACGAGGTCCACCTGCGGGTCGATCATCTCGTGCACCCCGATGAAGTTGGCGCCGACCACATTCCAGTGGATGTGCTTGAGCGTGAGGTGCAGATCGTTGAGCGCGCTGAGCCGTTCCTGCAAGGTATCGGACACGGTGGTTGCTGATTCGACGGACAATCCGGGAGCGGTGAATGAAGTCATGTCCCCGACGTTAGGAACCTTCCTCGGTTCCAACGACCTTCGACCGTGATCGGCAACTCAACCGAGACCGATGGTCACGGAGCGGTAACGGTGCCGAATGAGCTGAGTACCCGGTTAGACGACGGCCGTGCCCACCAGTCGCCCGATCGCGAAGGTCACGATCATCGCGATCGCGCCACCGATCACCACCCGCACCATCGGACGCCACGGACGCGAGCCGCCCAGCGTCGCGCCCGTCGCGCCGGTCAGTGCCAACGCCACCAGTACGGCCACGAAGGCGACCGGGATGCGCCAGGACGGTGTGGGCACGAGGATCGCGATCAGGGGTAGTAAGGCGCCGATGGTGAACGAGATCGCCGACGACGCGGCGGCCTGCCACGGGTTGGTCAGCTCGTGAGGATCGATGCCCAACTCGACCTCGGCGTGGGCTTCGAAGGCGTCGTTCTCGGTGAGCTCGGAGGCGACGCGGCTCGCGGTCTCGTGGCTCAGGCCCTTGGCCTCGTACAGTCCGACGAGCTCGTCGAACTCCTCGTCGGGTTGCTCGGCGAGCTCGCGACGCTCCTTGGCCAGCAACGTCTCCTCGCTGTCGCGCTGGGTGCTCACCGAGACGTACTCGCCGAGCGCCATCGACACCGCGCCCGCAGCCAGGCCGGCAACGCCGGCGGTGAAGATGGCGCCCCGGTCGGCGGTGGCGGCGGCGACACCCACCACGATGCCTGCGGTGGACACGATGCCGTCATTGGCGCCCAGGACGCCTGCCCGCAGCCAGTTGAGCCGGTTGGCCAGCGATCCGCGGTGGGGCTCGTTGCGGTGCTGATGCTCGTGGTCGACGGTCATGGGTCAACTCAACTGGCGCAGGACGATTCACGCAAGCAAGGCAAAGGTTGCCTCAGCATGGCCACCCGCTCCCTGAGGAGCGAACTTGCGAGTGTCACGAAGGGCGGCCCTACCTGCAGTGATGCAAGAACGCATGTTAACATGCACACATGCCCAAAACCGTGCAGATTCGTGACATCGACGACGATGTGTACGCCGCGCTGTCACGTCGCGCCGCGGAGGAGGGGGTCAGTGTGCCGGAGTTGCTCCGACGTGAGGCCACCCGCATGGCGTCACGTCCGTCGGTGGCCGAATGGCTGCGCCGCACCGCGCGGCGCCCATCGCAGATCTCGACCGCAGAAGCGTTGGATGCGCTCGACAACTGGCGGGGGCAGTGGCCGGATGCTCGTCGTTGACGCGTCGTGCCTGTTCGAGGTGGTCGCCGATACCCCACGGGCCGACGACATCCGCGCACGCCTCGCGTCGGACACCGACCATACCGCTCCCGAGGTGATCGATGTTGAGGTGCTCGGAGTCATTCGCGCGCAATATCTTCGAGGACGACTCGACGAGACGGCGGCCGCGTTGGCGGTCGACGACCTTCGGGACTGGCCGGGTGACCGGCACTCACATCGGTGGATGCTCGACAGGGTGTGGGAGCTGCGCGATTCGGTTCGCGGCTGGGATGCGTTCTACGTCACGCTCGCGGAGGCCATGGACGCCACGCTCCTCACGATGGACGCCCGCCTGGCACGAGCGCACGGACCACGGTGCGCAATCGAGGTGCTCGGCGGCGAGCCGCGCCAAACGTGACCGTCAGAACACCTTCAGCCCCAACCGCCGTCGTAACCGCATGTCGAGCACATAGGTGAACAGCATGCCCCGCATGAGTCGGCCGGTCGCAGGATCGAGCGCGCGGGCCACGCGCAGCGTCCGTGCATAGAGCCGCTCATCGCCGGGGCCCCATCGCCACTGCATCATGTCGCGGAACTCGGGTGGCAGCCCCGCATTGATCAGGTAGTTCATCGGCCGGCCGAGTACTTTGTGCGCCACCGTGCCCGCGGTGCCGAAGCGATGGCGCAGGAACGACAGATCCGAGAGTTGTTGGAGCAGATCGCGCACCGGTGGGTCGATGGTCATGTCGCCGAGCTGATCGTCCCAGTACTCCTGCAATTGCCGGTAACTCGACGGCCACTGGTCGGGCCGGACGTTGAGGGTGGTGCCCAGCCACCGGGCGTCGGTGATGATGCGTTCCTTCTCTGCCACGGTGAGGCGGCCGTAGAGCAGCTCGTACTGGTCGATGAAGTACTTGAGCAGACAGATCGCCACCCACAGTTGGAGCCGGGAGTCGTTGGCGCTGTATCGGACCGGACTCTCGGCAGTGGAGTACACCAGATCATGGACTCGCTTCAGCTCGTCATGGACGTAGCGCCGGTCGTCGTCGTCGCCGAGCAGGGCGACGGCCAGGAAGGTGCCGGTGGTCCGGCTGCGCTTGATCGGGTGCTTGACCGCGCTGCCCGAATCCACACGGCTCTCCACCACGCCGTACCCGACCCTGGGGTTCGCCAGCTGCATGATGACGTTGGCGCCGGCGATGGTGGGGCCCAGTCCTGTCACCAAGTCGCCGGTGCGGCGGATGCGGCGACGGTGCCGGGATGCACGGACATCCGCGACATGCGCGTGCTGGTAGTGGTCGACGGTGGCCATGCCCCATCATGGGCACCGACAATGCGGTTTGTGCCGAAAACCGGCACAAACCGCAACATTCCGTAGACATAACCGTGATGCGCCGGCGGGTCTCGATACGGCCCTGACCCAGCGGCTCGGCCTACTCGACCAGCGGTTGGGGCGTCCTGCTGATTGAGTAGCCGCGAACGAAGTGAGTGGGGTATCTCCTGCTGATCGAGTAGCCGCGAACGAAGTGAGTGGCGTATCGAGATCGACCGTCAGTAACCACTCGACCGCATCGGCGCCGGGTCGTACAGTCCCGAGCGGCGCGCCGTTCCCAGATCGAGTTCGGCCGGCGGTGCCGGGGCGATCTCGGTGAACCGCTGGAGCCCGCCCCAGTCGCGACCCCAGTTGTTGCGCAGGTAGGTCGGGAGCAGGGTCGGTTTGAGCATCGCCTCGGTGATGCCCAGCGGTCCGCCGGCCTTGCCCGACATCCAGGTCTGGCTGTTCTTCCGGGTGGCCTCGGCGTCGGGCATGATCCGCCACTGCGGCACCTCGAGCACACCGTCGGACACCGCCATCGGCTGCTGACAGGGGAACACGAACCCTGGAAGCCAGTCGATGAACACCGGATCGGTGGTGCCCACGACGTCGTTGAGTGTCTGCAAGGTGGTGACGCGTGGTGGCGTGATGGCCACCCACTCCGAGGGCGCACCGGCGCTGTCGCGCACCTCTACTCGCACCACATCCGCCCGTGGTGGGGCATCGGCGAGCGGGTAGCGCAGGTTGCGCCAGATGGGTACCTCGCCGATGTCGATCGGCGACATCATCCCGACCGGGGTGACACTGCCGTCGGCCTCGGTGCGACCGAATTGCACGTTCACCTGCTGGCCGGAATGTACGACCCCCAATCCGTCGACGGCCTCCACCGAACCGGCCGCCGCGATCGTCAGCAGCGGGGCGTCGGCGCTGCGGGCCGGGAGTTGGTACCAGTCGGTGGTCAGTGATCCGGTGCCGGCGGGCGAACCATAGCTGCCCAGCACCGGGGTGTTGGCCGGGTTCAGACCGAACGGCAGGCTCACGGTGGAGCCGTTGACGCCGCGGACGCCTTGACCACCCTCCGTGCCGCCCTGCGCGGATTCGCTGGTCTCGGTGGATTCGTCGGCGCCGGCACCGGTCTGGGCCGTGTTCTGTGCTGACGTCGTTGCGGTGTCGGCGTCCTCGGTGGAATCGATCGACAGGCGGTTGGGGACGCCGTTCGGGGTGAAGCCGGGCGGGTTGGTCGAGCCGGCGAGCGCCGCCGAGATATCCGGTGCCGCGCGACCGTCCACGGCCGCCGGGAGCAACAACCCGGTGTTCGGGTCTGCCTCCACCAGCACGTCGTTGGCCAGGGCGCACTCGTTGCCGGTCAACGCCCGCGCGTTGGATTTCAGCCACGACCAACTGTCGCGTTGTTCGTAGGCGCCCTTGACGAAGGACAGGATCATGAATATCACCATGAACGCCGAGATCACCGGTAGGGGTGAGAACTTCAGCTTCGACAACCATCCGGAGCCGCCGCGGGTGCGGGTCTGCTCGTCGACGTAGTCGTCGCGGAAGTGGTACCACAGACCGACCAACGCGGTCACCACCGCGATCACCAGGATGGCCCAGCCCACCTTGATCCCGGCGATCGACGGTGGCCGATCCCACCACGGCACACCGAAACTGCCGACAAACCACCAGCCGTTGGTTCCGGTGAACGAGATCGCGGTGACCGCGAGGACTGCGGCGGCGAAGAAGGTGCGGTTGCGGCGTGACCGGAGTATTGCCGGTGCCATCATTGCGCCGGCCGCCGCGGCCAGACCGGCCGCGATGCCGGCGTACACACCGAAGTGGTGGGTCCATTTGGTGGGGGTGAACGCGATGAAGAACATGGTGCCCAGCGTCACTGCGATGAGTCGCCAGATCGGTGCGCGGGCAACACCGTTGGGGTGCTCGCGGCGCAGTAGCCGCAGCAACACCACCACCAGGCACAAGATCATTATCAGCACACCGAATCGGCGGGCGAGCGTGCCGTCGGCGGTCGGCAGTATCAGGTAGTAGTAGCGCACCGGCTCCGACCACCACTCCAGCGTGGGCCCGACGTCGGAGGCGACCTTGTTGCCCGCGATGAGCGGGGCCAGTGGCTGGTCGAAGAAGATCTGGTACAGCACCGCGGTACCGGCGGCCAGGATCGGTGCGATCATCGCGAGCAGTCCGTCGCGCCGACGTCTCGTCACCAATGTCTTGATGACCGGCCGGATTCCGGCGAGCAACGCCGCGACGGCCATCAGGCCACCCGGCGCGAGCGCGAGGGTGAACGCGGCGGTCACCACGGCGACGGCATAGGGCAGCAGTCGCCGGGTGGCGATGGCGCGTTCCACACAGCACCAGGTGAGCAGCGCGCCGACGGCCTCGGCCGGTTCGGGCCGCAGACCGTTGTTGTAGGGCAACCAGATCGCCAGGAACACGAACGCGGCCGACCACACCGCGGGGGTGCTGTTGCGCACTGCCCGCCCGAGTCGCGGGATCACCTCTCGGCTGATCAACCACCAGCCGAGCAGCCCGAGCAGGAATGCCGGCAACCGCATCCACGGCGCGGCGAGGCTCACATGGGTCATCGCCGCGATGACCTGGAAGTGCCATCCGAACGGATCCTGCGGGACGCCGAAGTATCGGAAGTAGTTGTCGGCGTATCCCGCTTCGCCGGCGATGCGGCCGACGGTGAAGTTGTAGCCGTCGTCGGAGGTGTTGGCGCCGCCGATCCACCAGAACGCCAGGATCGCGAACACCGCGATGTCCGGACCGCGGATGGTCCACCAGCCCGATGGCAGGAACCGCTTGTGGCTGCGGCCGTCGGCCCGGTCGAGGATGCCCAGCGCGATCAGCGACAGGATCGTCATCAGGATGCCGAGGACGATCACTGCGACCTTGAGCGGCGCCGGAGTGCTGACGTAGCGCGTGTCGATGGTGGCGTGCAGCGACAGTCCCTCGCGCGATGCCGTCGCCGGAAGATCGGTGTAGACGCCGACGATCTGCGGGCGCAACTCGTGGTCGGGGACGGAGAAGGTGTGTTGGCCGTCGCCGGTGACGTTGTCGATGCGGGCGTTGACCCCGTCGCCATCGGCGTGGAACACGATGCGGCAGTTCGGATTCGCCTGCGCCGCGGCGCGTGGCGTGTTGAGGATCACGACGTCACGGTCGGTGACGAGCAGCGCGTCCTGTGTGGCCCGGATCATCAGGGCCCGCGCCGCCGCATCCTGCCCGCCGGCCGGGATGGTGGACAGCAGCATCCCGCCGGTGTCGGGCAGGTCGGACGCCAGTGCGCACGGCACGGTCACGTCCATGTCGATGGGTACATACGACACCAGCGGGGCGGCGACGTCACCGACCTGCTCTCCCTGCGGCCAGTTCAGTTCCGCGGTGGACTGATTCACCGGGAGCAGCGGGGTGACGAGCGCCATGAGGAAACCGAGCAGACCGGCCACCACCGCGACGATCCGGGCGGTCCGGTGATCGATGCGCGGTGCACGGGTGCCGGTCGACGGCGCGTCGGTCGTCGGTGTGTCAGTCATCGGATTGCGGCTCCACCCTGATCGAACCGGTGCGCGACCAGCCCCATTGCGTCGATTGCGTTGTGTCGAGCCGGACGTCGGCGGCCCCCGGGACCAGCGGCGTGAGCCGTTCCAGCGCACCCCATTCCCGCGTCCAGTCGTCCTTCAAGTACGTCGGCACAGCCTGCGCCGATGTCGTCGACTCGGAGATCGAGAGCAGGCCGCCGTCGGCGCCTGCCTGCCACGTCTTCGACTGCGAGTTGGTCAGCGGATAGTCGCCCATGATGCGCCACTGCGGTACCTCGGCGACTCCGTTGGCGATGTGCAGCGGGCGCTGGCACGGGAAGTGGGCTGCGACGATGAAGTCGATCAGCGTGGGTGCCCGCGACCCGACGACCCGCTGCAGGGTTTGTAGCCGCGGCGCGCGGGGCGGGGTGACGGCGATGAACTGGTCGCGGCCCAGATTGTTGTCGGCGAGTTCGAGTCGCATCGCGGTGGCCCGCGGCGGAGCGGCGCTCATCGGGACCCGCAGGTTGCGCCACGGCCGGTTGGTGATGACCGGGCCCGGGTCGATCGGCAAGACGTCGGGGCCAACCTGGACGAACTCACCATTGGGTCCAGGTCGCCCGAACTGCACCACCAGCTTCTGTCCGAACACACGGACCCCGAAGGTGTCGATCGTGGACACCGCTCCGGCAACGCTGAACACCAGCAGCGGCGACACCGCTCGTACCGCCGGCAGCTCGTACCAGCCGGTGGTCATCTGGGCCTGACCCGGATAGCCGAAGCTCCCCAGGACGGGTGTGGTGGCCGGGTCCAGGCCGTAGGGCAATGCCGCAGTGGACCCGTTGACCGTCCGGGGGCCCTGCCCGCCGGTGGTCCCGGCACCGAGGCCGCCGGTGATCGCGAAGGGGCGCGAGAAACTGGCCGATACGTTCATCTGGCCGGGGCGCTGATTACCCGGATCGGGCAGGAGGTCGTTCGGGATGCCGTTCGGGGTGAATCCGACCGGATCGGAGCCGGTCAACGCCTCGGTAATCGACTGCCCGTTCGCCGGCGTCAGCATGCCGGAGTTGGGGTCCGGCTCCACCAGGACCTTCTCCGACATGCCGCAGCTGTTGCCGCGGAGGGCGTCGATGTTCTCGGCGAGCACGGTGGTCGCCGGATACCGGGTGACGGCGGCCTTGGCGAACACCAGCACCTCGGCGATGACCATCAGGCCGGCGACCACCGCGATCGGCGACGACGCCAAGAACAGTCGACGACGGTCGGCGCGACTCTGGTCACGTCCCTCACCGGCGTGCGCGAGCCCCTTGTTCTCCACGTAGTCCAGACGCAGGTGCTGCCACACCGCGACCGCGGCCGCGACGACCGCCAGGACCAAGAACATCGTCGACACCGGCCGGCCGGCCAGCACAGGGGCCCGGTCGAACCAGGAGATGCCGTATTCGTAGGCGAACGGCCACGAGTTGTAGCCGGCGGTCGCCGCGGCCAGGGCGAACAACAGGCCGGAGATGAACACCGTCAGGTTGCGGGCAGACCGCGCCGCCGACTGCGCGACCGCCAGGGTGGCCGTCGCCGCCAGCGCGGCGGCGAGCCCGGCGAAGATGCCGAATTGGATGGTCCACTTGGTCGGGGTGAACGCCAGCAACAGCAGGGTGACGCCTACGGCGCCGACGAGACGCCACGCCGGGCCGGGGTCGACTCCGCGGATGCGGGTACGGCGCAGCAGGACGGCGACGGTCACGATCAGCGCAGCAAGCAGGAGCAGGACCGGCACCCGGCGGGTGAGTGTGCCGTCGTCGGTGGTGACGGAGATGAAGTAGTAGCGCAGGTACTCCTGATGCCAGCTGATCACCGGCCCCACCTGGTAGCGGATCTTCATCGCCTCCACGACAGTGGCCAGCGTCTGGTCGCGGAACACCACGATCAGCACCAGCAACCCGGCGGCGGCCATCGGTGCCAGCAGGGCGAGGGTGCCCGCCTCGCGGCGGCGGTCGAGCAGGATGTGCAGCAGCGGTCGTGCGGATACCAGCAGGATGGCGACTGCGATCACGCCGTGCGGGGCCAGTGCCAAGGTGAAGCCTGCGGCGATGGCCGCCAGCGCGGCCGGCAGCAGCCGTCGGGTCGCGATGGCCTGCTCGGCGGCCCACCAGGTGAGCACGGACCCGAGCACGATCATCGTCTCGCTGCGCAAACCGCTGTTGAACGGCAGCCAGAACGCGAGAAAGACCAACGCGGCAGCCCAAATCGCCCAGCCACTGCGGCGCACCGCCGCACCGAGCCGGGGCAGCAGGACTCGACTGAGCACGAACCACGACGCCAGGCCCGCCAGCAGCGGCGGAAGATGCATCCACAACAATGACGGTGAGATGGCCGACCAGTGGGCCAGGAAGCTGTAGTACCAGTCGAACGGCGCCTCGGGGATGCCGTACCAGCGGTAATAGTTCGCGAGGTAGCCCGAGGCGTCGGCGGTACGGCCCATATTGAGGATGTAACCGTCATCGGCGGTGCCGGCGCCGAGCACCGTCCACACCATCAGCACGCCGGTGACCACGATGTCGGCAGGGCTGGGAACCGCGATACGCCATCGTGGGCGGGTGCGCACGCCGATCCGTCGGTGATATCCGTGGATGCGGTCGAGCAACCCGAGCGCGATCAACGCCACCAGCACCGCGATCACCGCGAGCACCATCACGATCAGCTTCAGGGTCGTCGGCGAGCTGACGTAGCGGTTGTCGATCTGCACCTGCACCCGCAACCCGTCCTGAGCTGCGGCGGTGACTTCCGCGGTGGAGAGATCGGAGAAGATGCCGTCGACCTGCGGACGTTTGTCCGGCGGCAGCACGGTGGGCTCACCGAGCCCCACGAACTGGGCGCCGGGCCCCGACGGCTCGGAGAAGACACGGAGATCACTGCACTGCGACAGTTGATCGCGGGGTGCGCTCGCCGCCAGGGAGTTACGGAAGGTGACCGACACCGCGTCGCGGCCGGCGGTGACATACAGCGCCGAGGACCTGCTCTGGGGAGCGTCCGCGGGCATCGTCGTCAGCACGTCGCCGACCGGCGCCGCGGCGAGCACGCTGCACGGGATGGTGGCGTCGAGGGACTGCGGTGTCTGCGCGATGAGCGGGGCCACCACCGACGACGACTCGGGCGACAGCTGCTGACCCTGCGGCCAGACGAAGGAGGCGTCGGTGGATTCCACCGGCAGAAACGGGGCGATCGCACAAAGGACGGCCCCGACGATGCCGGCGACGATCGCCACCGTGCGTGCGGTGCCCGCGGACACCCTGGTTCTGGGCTGCGCCGCGTCGGGCGCCGCGTTCGGGGCTGTCACAGGCACGATGTCTGATGCTAAGCGACTTCGCGGTGAGTACCTAGTCAACGGTCGCAGCCGCCGGTCATCTCCGCGGAGCGGCTCACGGTACTTTCAGGACTGTCGATTAGGGTCACCGACTGATGACTGAGACTGCCCGACGGCTGCCGGCGCGCACGTGGGCGACGATTGCCACCGTCGCCGGATTCGTGGCGATCCTCGCCGCCGTCCTGACGCCGTTGCTGCCGGTGAACGAGCGCACCGCCGCCATCGACTGGCCCGACCGGGACCTGACGAGCGCCGCGAGCGCGTCGGTGACCGCGCCGCTGGTGGCACAGACACCGGCTGGGCTCGACGTCACGATCGGGTGTGCCACGCTGGCCGCCGCGGCGACCAACGGGCCGACGATGGTGTTGTCGACGATGCCGCCGGCCGGTACCGACGCGTCGGCGAAGGCGCTGTTCGTGACGGCCGCACCGACCGGGGTCGATGTGGTCCTGCGCGGACAGGAGTTGTTGCGCATCCCGTCCGACCGGCTCGCCGACTGCCAGCGGCTACGCATCCGGGCGTCGTTCGACGGCGTCGAGGCGCGCGCTGTCGGCGCCGGCATCGTCGCCACCGCCGACCCGGCCGCCGGTCCGCAGGTCTCCGGCATCTTCACCGACCTCGATCCCGAGACGGTGACCCGCGCGGCCGCCGACGACGGGCTCGCGGTGCACATCGACGTCGACAACCGGTTCGAGTCGTCGCCATCGTGGATCAAACTGCTGGTGATGATCATCGGAGTGCTCGCGGTGATCGTCGCGTTCGTCGCCATCGCCGCCCTCGACGTCGCGCACGGCTATCACCGCCGGATCGGGCGACTCGACCTGCGTCGGCTGTTCGCCCCCCGGATCGCCGACCTCGCGGTCACCGCGGCCCTGGTGATCTGGCATTTCCTCGGCGCGGGATCCTCCGACGACGGCTACATCCTGGCGATGGGCCGCAACGCGTCCGACGCCGGCTACCTCGCCAACTACTACCGTTTCTTCGGCATCCCCGAGGCGCCGTTCGACTGGTATTACGCCTTCTTGTCGCACTGGGAGGCGGTGTCGACGGCCGGTGTGTGGATGCGACTGCCCGCGCTGCTCGCGGGCCTGGCCAGTTGGTTCATCCTCAGCCGGGTCCTGCTGCCCCGACTAGGTGGCGCCGTACGCCGGTCCCAGTGGGCGATGTTCACCGCGGCTGCGGTGTTCGTCGCGTTCTGGATGCCGCTGGCCAGCGGACTGCGCAGCGAAGGCATCATCGTGCTCGGTTCGCTGCTCACCTGGTGGGGGGTGGAGCAGGCGGTGGCCACCCGCCGGATGCTGCCGGCCGCCGGCGCCGCGCTGGCCGCCGGGATGACCCTCGCGTTGGCGCCGCACGGGTTGATCGCGGTCGCGTTGCTCATCGCCGGATCGCGGCCCATGCTGCGCACTGTGCGTCGGCGCCGAGCCGAGAACGGTCTGCTCCCACTGCTCGCTCCGGTCGCCGCGGCGGCGGCCTTGGTGGTGATCGTGGTGTTCCGCGACCAGACCCTCGCCACGGTCGCCGAGGCGGTGCGCGTGCGCTACACCGTCGGGCCCACCCTCGTCTGGTACCAGGAACTGCTGCGGTTCTACTACCTGTCGCTGACCACCCAGGACGGCTCGCTGGTCCGCCGCGTCCCGATGTTGCTGCTGATCGCCGCGGTGTTCGTGACGCTGGCGGTGATGTTGCGGCGCAAACACATCCGCGGAGTCGATCCGGGTCCGGTGTGGCGTGTCATCGGCGCGATCCTGTTGACCGTGCTGCTGCTGTCGTTCACGCCCACCAAGTGGACCGTCCAATTCGGCATCTACGCCGGGGTGGGTGCCGCCATGGCGGCGGTGGCGACGGTGGCAGTCGCCCAGTCGGCGCGGCGCTCGCCGCGCAACCTGTGGATGTACATCGCGGTGCTCATGTTCGCCTGCGCGCTCGCCATGGCGGGGGAGAACGCCTGGGGCTGGGCCTACGACTTCGGCATCTCCTGGTTCGACAAGGCGCCGTCGATCGCCGGCACCCCGCTGTCGTCGATCTTCTTGGTACTCACCGCGCTCGCACTGGCGGTGGCCATCTGGTTCCATCTGCGCATCGACGTGGACGCGGAGAAGGGGAAGGTCCACGACGATCACGCTCCGGTATCGCGCACCCAGTCAGCGGTGTCGTCGGCGCCGATGCTGGTGATCGCGACGCTGGTCGTGATCGTCGAACTGCTGCTGTTCGCCAAGGCCGCAGTGGCGCGGTCGGACACCTACACGACGTTCAGTGCCAACATGCGGGCGCTGACCGGTGACACCTGCGGGATGGCCGACGACGTGCTGGTTGAGGACAACCCGAATCGTGGTGCACTGCAACCGATCGGCACCGACGACATCTCCCGCGCGCTGGCCGGCGAATCCACCGGCTTCGGGCCGGACGGGGTGGCCGGCGACCTGATGCCCGACCCCACCGCGCTCGGCGCCGGTACCATCAACACCTCCGGGGACCTGTCGCGGCCGTTCATCGTCACCGGCGGTGCCCCGGGCACCACCGGCGGTCGCGGCCCCGAGGGAATCAACGGTTCCACCGCCGCACTGCCGTTCGGTCTGTCGGCCGAGACCACCCCCGTGTTGGGTACCTACGGGCACGACAACGGTATCGCCGAGCTGACGTCGATGTGGTACCGACTGCCCGCCCGCGACTCCTCGCCACTGCTGGTGATCACCGCGGCGGGACCGGTGTTCTCGGTCGACGCCGACGGTGTGCCACGCGGCGGCCGCTCGCTGAAGGTACAGTTCGGGCGAGCCGGAGACGGCCCCGACGGCTTCCGCCAGGTCGGTGAGGCATATGTGCCGATCGATCCCGGTCCGGAGCGGCCGAACCGGCCGTGGCGCAACCTGCGCATCCCGATGTCGGCGGTACCCGAGAACGCCACCGCCATGCGGATCAGTGCGATCGACAACAACGTGAGTCCCGATCAATGGCTGGCCATCACCCCGCCTCGGGCACCGCAACTGCAGACCCTGCAGGAAGTGGTGGGCACAGAAACTCCGGTGCTGCTGGATCTCTCGGTGGGCAGCCAATTCCCGTGCCAGCATCCGATGGGAACCCGTCACGGCGTTGCCGAGATCCCCGAATGGCGCATCGTGCCCGACCAGACCACCACCAACTCGAAGTCCAAGACGTGGCAGGCCGCGATCAACGGCGGCATCCTGACCACCCCGGAGGCACTGACACGTGAGGCCACCATGGCGACCTACCTCGACGGCGACTGGTATCGGGACTGGGGAGGTCTGCGACGTCTGACGCCGTTGGTGCCCGAGGCTCAGCCGGCCCGGGTGAGTACCGGGACGTCGTCGACCTGGGGTTGGATGCGCCCGGGTGCGATCAGGGTGGTGGCACAGGATGACTGAGAACGCGCAGGCACGCCGTCCGTCGGCGCGAAAGCTGAAGAACGCCAAGATCGTCGCCGTGGTGGCCGGAGCGATCGGAGTACTGCTGGCGATCCTCGCGCCGTTCCTACCGGTGACCTACACCAAGGCCGAACTGCAGTGGCCGCAGCCCGGCAGTAGCAGCCTGGAGAACGTCGCGGCGCCAAACGTCGCATATGTGCCGGTGTCGATGGACATCTCGGTGCCGTGCGCGCTCGCCTCCGACCTGCCTCCCTCCGGTGGGGTGCTGCTGTCGACGGTCCCCGAGAACGGTGCCGAGGCGAACACCGTCGGCCTGTTCATCCGCGCGACCTCCGACCGCCTGCTGGTGACGCAGCGTAACGCGGTGTTGCTGAACGTCCCCCGCGCCGCCGCAGCGCAGAGCGCGAACTGCCGCATCGTGATCGATTCCGACACCAGCGGAACCCGCGGATCGGTCGAAGGGTTCGTGCCCGCCGACGGAGATCCGGCGACGTTCGACCTCGCCGACCCGAACGCGCGGCCCCAGATCATCGGTGTCTACACCGATCTGCCGGCCGACGCCCCGACCGATGGGCTCTCGTTCACCTCCACCGTGGACACCCGGTTCAGCACCAGCCCGACCCTGCTCAAGGGTCTGGTGCTGATCGTCGGCATCGTGATGACGATCGCCTCGATGGCCGCGCTGGCGGTGCTCGACTCGCGCGACGGGCACCGGTTCGGGTTGGGCCTACCGGCGCGGTGGTGGCGGCCGACCCTGCTCGACGGGGTGATCACCGCAGTGCTGTTCGGTTGGCTGTTCGTCGGCGGCAACACCGCTGATGACGGCTATCAGGTGACCGTCGGGCGTGTGGCGCCCGACGCCGGCTATCTGGACAACTACTACCGCTACTTCGGTGCGCCACAGGACCCGTTCGGCTGGCACTACCGCTATCTGGCGCTGTGGATGGAGGTCAGCACCGCCACCCCGTGGCTGCGGTTGCTGCCGTTGTTGTTCGCGCTCGTCGGCTGGTTCCTGATCAGCCGGTTCGCGCTGCCCCGTCTCGGTCGGGCGGTTCGCACCTCCCGGGCAGCGTATTGGGCGGCGGGACTTGGCTTTTTGGCCGTGTGGCTGCCGTTCAACAATGGACTCCGGGTGGAACCGGCACTGAGCGTGGGCATTCTGCTGACCTGGGTGCTGGTGGAACGCGCCATCGCGACGGGGCGATTCTTCCCACTGACCCTGGCGGTGGTGGCCGCGTGGGCAACCCTGACGATTCACCCGGCTGGCGCGATCGCGATTCTGCCGCTGCTGGCGGCGCTGCGCCCGCTGCTGCGGCGTCTGCGCCGACGCCGCGCCGACGACGGCTTGCTGCCGCTGCTGATGCCGGTACTCGCCTCTGGCCTGGCCGTGCTGTTCCTGATCTTCGTCGATCAGACCCTGGCCACCATCCTCGAAGGCGTTGACGTGCAAGGTGTCGTCGGCCCCACCAACGAATGGTGGACCGAGGCGATGCGCTACTACATCCTGCTTAACCCGACCCCCGACGGGTCGATCGCGCGTCGCGTCGGCATCTTCGTCACCTTCCTCGCCGCCATCATCATCGTGCTCACGTTGCTCAGCAAGCGGCGAGTGCCGGGGGTGGCCACGGCGCCGCTGTGGCGGTTGCTCGCGGTCGCGGCGGGTGCGGTGGCCGTGCTGGCCTTCGTGCCCACCAAGGCCACCCATCAGATGGGTGCTTTCGCTTGTCTCACCGGTGTTCTCGCAGCTGCGGCGACCGTTTTCCTGCGCCCGGAGGTGATGCGGCGGCGCTGCAACCGGACGTTCATCGCCGCCGCGGCGGCCTACGCCCTAGCAGTGGCGTTCGCCGGACGCAACCAGTGGTGGTACGTCGGCAGCTACGGGATCCCGTGGGCCGATGACACCCCCAACGTCGCGGGCATCGGGTTGTTCATCCCGATCCTCGCAGTGGCGGTGGCGCTGACCGTGCTCGGCGTCTGGCAGTACTACCGCGACGACCGGGCGGCCGAGAGCGGTGTGCAGCCGGTGGCCGGTTCGTCGCCGAGCCTGATCCAGCGGATGCCGACGTATTCGCTGGCCATCATCTCCGCTGCCGTATTGCTGTTCAACTTCGTCTCGTTCGCCAAGGCGTATCAGACACAACGCGATTCGTGGTCATGGGCCAGTTCCAACCTGAACGCGATACAGGGTGAGCCGTGCGCACTTGCCGACGCCGTGCTGGTGGAGGCCGATCCCAACGAGGGTCTGCTGACGCCGGCCCGTGTTGCCGGACAGAGTGATCGGTCTCCCGGCGGTGCGCTCGCCGGCGCAGGCACCGGTTCGATGGAAGGATTCGATCCGAACGGGGTCTCCGCGCATCTGGAGAGCGAAGCAGAAGCCGACACCACCGCCAGTGGCGTCGACCGGACCCAGACCGATCCCACCGATGCCCAGTCCGAACCCAGCGGTACGGCGGGATCGGCGGACACCGGGGGCGGCACCACCGCGACCCGCGGGGTCAACGGATCATCGGTGCGGCTGCCGTTCGGTCTGGACCAGAGCCGGGTACCGGTGTTGGGAACCTACGGAACTCCCACCGGGCGTGGGCAACTCACGTCCGACTGGTATCAGTTGCCGGAGCGATCCGATGACACACCGCTGGTCACCATTTCGGTGGCCGGGACCATCGAATACGTCGACGAACTGGCCGTCACCCATCCGGGGCAGAAGCTGCGACTGGAATTCGGTCGCGTCGAATCGGACGGCCGGGTCACCACCGTGGCATCGATGGTGCCGTTGGACATCGGCAACGACCCCGAATGGCGCAACCTGCGGTTCCCGCGGGATCAGGCCCCGCCGCGGGCGTCGGTGGTGCGGATCGTCGCCGAGGACACCTCGGGCAATCCGGCCCAGTGGCTGGCTGTGACACCGCCGCGGGTGACCCCTCTGGTCACCTTGAATTCGCTGGTGGGCAGCGAGGATCCGGTGCTGCTGGACTGGGAGGTCGCCTTCGCCTTCCCATGTCAGCGGCCGGCGACGGTGGTCAATGGTGTGTGGGAGACCCCGCAGTGGCGGATCACGCCCGATGCCGAAGGTGAGCGGGTGAACTCACGGCGCTGGATGGCCGGTGACTACGGTGGTCCGCTCGGCATCGTGGAGAACGAACTGCGGCCCGTGGTGCTGCCGTCGTATCTCCGCAACGGCTGGGCCAAGGACTGGGGCAGCCTGCAGCGGCTCACCCCGCTTCAACCCCAGGTCGACGCCGAGCTCGTACTGACCGAAGAAGACCACGGCGGCCTGTGGACTCCCGGCCCGATGCGCGCGATCAGGAACTGACCCGCCCCCGCCCGGTTTTGTAGTACGAACCTGCGCTTTCCGCACGGTTCGTACTACAAAACCGGGGGGGTGGGGTGAGGGGTCAGTACCGAATCGGCGCCGGACTCCACAGGCCGCTGCGGGTGGCGGTGCCGGTGTCGATGTCGGCGAGGGTGTTCACGTCGCCGTAAGGGGTGTAGCGCTCCAGCGAACCCCAGTCGCGGCCGATGTCACCCTGCAGGTAGGTGGCCATCGCCTCGGGTTGCTGGGACACCTCCAGCCAGCCCAGCGGTCCGCCGCCGTAGGAGTCCTGCCACGCCGACACCGCGGCGGCGAGGTCGGCGCCCGGTTTGATCCGCCACTGTGGGATCTCGGCGACCCCGTTGGCGTGGGAGAACGGACGCTGACAGGGGAACACCAGGCCGGAGGTCCAGTCCACATGCACCGGGTCTTCCCGGCCGACGACGTCCTGCAGCGTCTGCATCTCCGGCAGCCGCGGCGGGGTCACCACGATGAAGCGGTCCGATGACAGGTTGTCGTCGGTGGCGACGATGCGCACCGCGGTCGCATCCGACGGCAACGAGTCGGTGGTGACGCGGACATTGCGCCACGACGGACGCGGGCCCGGGTCGATCAGTTCGGTTTCGCCTTCTGCCTGAAGCTCGGCGTCCCGCGTACCCGGATCGATCGGATCGGTGGTGTACTCCAGCAGCAGGTTCGGGTTGTCGTAGAGCCCGGCGACCGAGAAGGTCAGCAGCGGGTTGTCGGCGAAGTCGGCGGGCAGCGCGTACCAGGCGGAGGTGAGCCGGGCCGGCACCTGATCGGTGGTCGAGTAGCTGCCCATCACCGGGGTGGTGGCCGGATCGAGGAAGAACGGCAGCTCGGCGAAACTGCCGTTCACCCCGGCCTGCGACGTGACGCCGCCACCGGTGCCGCCGGTGTTGGCGGTGAGCACGTCGGGTGAGTCTGTCGCATTGCCCGCCAGCACGCCCAGCGACCCCTCGCTGGCGGTGGTCTCCAGATCGACCGGCACGCCATTGGCGGTGAACCCGGTGGTGGCCGGGCGGGTACCGTCCGGTGGCGCCGTCGCCGGACCCGCGAGGGGGTCGGCGATGGAGCCGTCGACCGGTTGCAGCAAGAACCGGCTCGGGTCGGTTTCCACCCACACCTTGTCGGCCATCCCGCACTCCTGGCCGGTGAGGGCCTCCAGATTCGCACGCGGCACCGAGTACGACGAACTCTGCTGGATTCCCGCGAACATGGCGGTGACCAGAGCGAACACCACGACGGCAGCGGAGACGAAGGCGAGTGGCGCGGATGCGAGCAGCGCCCACATCCGGCGGTACCAGGCTCTGTCGGTATCGGTCGTCGGGTCGTCGGCCGGGTCGGTGCCGGTGAACGGTTCGCGGAAGTGGAACCAGAGCGCGAGCAGCAGCAGGAGCAGCGCGGCATAGAGCAGCAGGCTCGCGAGGTTCACTCCGAAGCTCACCTGCGTGACGCCCCACGGCATACCCCATGCCGAGGAGTAGTAGAAGGAGTTCGGCGCGGTGAATGCGAGGCCGGCGACGAACAAAACGAGCGCGGCGAACAACGTCCGGTTGCGCCGCGAATGCATGGCCTGATGTCCGACGGCGATCGCGGCCAGCGCGGCCAGGGCCGCGGCGAGACCGGCGAAAACCCCGAAGTGGTGGGTCCACTTGGTGGGCGTGAACATCAGGAACACCAGCGAGGCGAAGGTGATCCCGACGATCCGGCGCGACGGTCCCAGCGCGGTGCCGGGGATACGGGAGCGCCGGATCAGCATTGCCGCGGACACCACCAGCGACAGGATCATGGTGAGCACCGCGAATCGGCGGTCGATGGAGCCGTCGGCGGAGAACGCGAACAACGACGAGTAGCGGTTGATCTCGTTGTACCAGTGCATCGACGGCCCAAGTGCCGACTTCATCTGCGAGGCCTCGACGAACGACCGCAGCGTGAGATTGGAGAACACCACAAAGATCACGAAGGTGCCGGCGGCGACGATGGGGGCGAGCAACGCCACATAAGACCATCGACCACCACCGATCACTTTGGCGCGCTTGATCAGGGCCAGGATCATCGGTCGGGCGCCGGCGATCAGTGCGGCGACCGCGAGCAGGCCGGTGGGTCCGGCGGCGAGACTGAATGCGCCGATCAGACAGGCGACGGCAGCCGGCAGCATGCGGCCGGTGGCGATTGCCCGTTCCACCGAACACCAGGTGAGCAGCGCACCGAGACAGATGATCGGCTCGGGGCGCAGCCCGTTGTTGAACGGGAACCAGGAGATGAGGAAGACGAAGGCGGCTGTCCAGCCCACCGACGGACGGGTGATGGCGGCGCGCCCGAGTCGCGGCAACACCTCGTGGCTGACGATCAGCCACACACCGATGCCACACAAGAGTGCCGGCAGGCGCATCCATGGGCTGGCCACGCTGATGTGGCTGAGCCAGCCGAACACTTGGTAGTACCAGCCGAACGGCGCCTCGGGCGCCCCGAACCAGCGGAAGTAGTTGGCGGTGTAGTCGGTGTCCTGCGCCACCCGCGACATCGTCAGCAGGTAGCCGTCGTCGGAAGTGTTGGGACCGATCATATGCCACACCACCAGCGCGCCGATGACCACATAGTCGCGGGCGTTGAGGTGCCACCACCGCGCCGGCAGGATCCGTCGGTGCCGTCGGCCGTCGGTGGAATCGAGAACTGCGAGCGCGGCCAGCGACAGCAGGGTGGCGATGATCCCGATGACGAGCACCGCCCACTTCAGGATCGTCGGCGCGGTGGAGTAACGCGAGTCGATCGTGACGTGCGCGTCCAGCCCGGGCAGGCTGGCGACCGGGCCGTCGAGGTCGGTGAACAACCCGGTGACCTGCGGGCGCTGGTCGGCATCGTAAGTGTCGGACTCGCGGCCCGCGGTAGTGCCGTCGAGCGGTTCGCCGTCGTCGGTGCGCATCCCGACGAACTCGGCCGAGACGGTCTCGGCGTCGGCGTGCACCGAGATCTCGCGGCAGTCCTGACCGCGGATGTCCTCCAGCGTCGCCGCCACCAGTGGCATGTTGCGGATGACCACCTCGACGGTCTGCCGCGAGGCGGGATCGCCGGGCTGCCCGGTCTTGCGGATGAACAACCCGCGCTCGCCGGATTTCTCCGCCTGCTTCGGCGTCGTCGACAACAGCACGGACTCGCCGTCGCCGAGCTGCTCCACTGCACTGCACGGCACCCGAACATCCAGATCGATGGGAACGTAGCTGATCAGCGGTGCCGCGACCGACTCGACCTGCTCGCCCTGGGGCCAGGAGATCTGGGCGGTCGTCTGATGAACCGGCATCAGTGGCGTTGCGAGTGCCATCAGGAATCCGAGCAGTCCGGTGATGATGGCGACGACCCTGGCGCGTCTTACCGTCTGCGATGGCACAAAGAGAGATGGTAACGGTTGGGCTTGCGCGTCCCGTTTCGGCCGAAGGTCGCTGAACTATGGTGGGTGCCATGCCTGACTCCGCCACCGGCCCGGAACCGTTGCCGATTCTGCTGCTCAACGGCCCCAATCTGAACACCTTGGGCGTCCGGCAGCCGGAGGTCTACGGTGCGGCCACCCTCGACGACGTCGTCGCGCTGGCGGAGCGGACCGCAGCCGAACTCGGCTACGGATTGCGGGCGGCGCAGACCAATCACGAGGGTCAGATGATCGACTGGTTGCACGAGGCGCGTGGTCAGATCAGTGGGATCGTGATCAACCCGGCCGCTTGGACGCACACCTCGGTGGCACTCGCCGATGCCCTCGTGATACCCGAGGTGCCGATCATGGAGGTGCACATCAGCAATGTGCACAAGCGTGAGGCGTTTCGCCATCACTCCTATGTGTCGCCGCTTGCGTCCGGGGTGATCGCCGGATTCGGTATCCGTGGTTACGAATTCGCGATAAGGCAACTAGTCGACGTGCTCGGCTGAGGGCTCAGCGCTCTTCCCCCGGGTATCGCTTCATCGCCCCACTGCCGCAGGCGGATGAAGCGATACCCGGGGGACGAACCGCGTGGCGACAGAAATGCAACCTTGGGGTTGCAGACGGTCGGTGCGATGTGCAATCCTTGGGTTGCAGATAAAACCTGAGAGGACACCATGATGGACACCGAGTACGACCGCATCGAACGTGAGATCACCATCGACGCATCCCCGCAGCGGGTCTGGGAGTTGGTGAGTGAGCCCGGCTGGTACATCAATGACCAGCGCATCGTCGACCATCAGGTCGAATACGACGGTGAGATCGCCTATGTCACCGATCCGACCCACGGGCGCTTCGCCTTCCGGACCGTGCATCTCGATGAGCCGTCGTATGCGGCGTTTCGCTGGCACATCGACGCAGACGACCCGTCGAGCTCATCCACGCTGGTCGAATTCTGGCTGACTCCGGCCGATTCGGGAGTATTGCTGAAGGTCGCCGAATCGGGATTCGCATCGCTGTCCGAGCCGGAGGCCGATCAACGTTCCCGATTCGACGATCACTCCCAGGGCTGGCGACTCGAACTGGAGCTGGCCCATGTGCACTTCACCGGGGCCGATGCCCGTGCCTGACGCCGAGACGCAGGCGCCGGTCGAGTTGTTCGCCGCGCTCGCCGACGACAGCCGGTGGCAGATTCTCGTCGAACTCTCCCGCGCCCCGGCCTCGGCGTCGGCGCTGGCCGACCGATTGCCGATCAGCCGACAGGCCATCGCCAAACACCTGCGAGTACTCACCGACGTCGGGCTCGTCGCGGCCGCGAAGGTCGGTCGCGAGGTGCGCTACGAGCCGGTGGGCGCGCGACTGAGTCAGGTGGCGCGCCAACTCGACGCCATCGCCCGCGGTTGGGACCGCCGACTCGAGCGGATCAAGTCGCTCGCCGAAGACGCGAATCGGTAGTACGAACCGCCGCCTCGCGGCTGTTGGTACTACGAAATCGTGAGGGAGGCTCAGGAGATGTCGAGCGCGCGGCGCGCGGCCTCGGCGACCGGACCGTTGTGCCGGGGGCCGTGCCCGGGGAACAGGACCGTGGCGTCGAGCGAGGTGAACGATTCCACGGTGCGTCGCGCGGTGGCCTCATCGTGTGCGAATGCGTGCTCGATGCATTGCGGACCGGTCACCGTCGAGATCGGGTGGCCGCTCACCATGGCGTCCCCGCACACGAGCACCGCGTCGTCGGCGACGAGGTAGGCGCTGTGACCGTCGGTGTGACCGTACGCGGCCACCGGGTTCGGAGCGCCCGGCAGGTCCAGCGGCGACGGGAACGGCTCGGCCTCGAGGCCCGTGCGGCTCAACGCTCCCAGCGGCAACACCATCGACAGCCAGTGCAGCACCCGAGGTCGGTAGGAGATCGGCACGATGTCAGCCGGACCCGCCTGCTGCAGGTATTCGCGGCGGGCATGGGCGACCTCCACCGGATCGCAGTAGACGTCGAATCCGTAACGCGCGCTCAGCGTCACCAGCCCGCCGAGATGGTCGACGTGTGCGTGGGTGAGCACCGCACCCCGGATGTCCTCGGGACGACGGCCGATGGCCCGCACCGACTCCTCGACCGCAGATGCCTGACCTGGATAGCCGCCGTCGATGAGGGTCAGATCCGAGCCCTCCTGCAGCAGTATCCAATTCACCACGTCGGTATGCACCAGAAACGCTGTCGACGATCCGGCGTCCACCCGACTGATCTGCATCGGTCTGCGTCCGAACTTCATCGACGCACCACCACCACGAAAGGTCCCACCTCGGTCACCCCGAACCTCGGGTCGGCGAACACGGCCGGATCGAATGTCACCGTGTACCGCTTGACGTTCGGGTCATTGGGGTAGACGTCCTCGGCCAGCCGCAGCGTGTAACCCTCAGCGGCATAGCGGAACAGGAACGCATTGGGTGGAGTCCACGGCGAACGGTCCAGCCGTCGGATGAGTTGGTCGGGGGTCTCGGCGTCGGCCCATCGTTCGATGGCGGCGGCGCGTTTGTCGAACTCGGCCAAGGGGTTCGCGTAGTGCGAGGTGAGTCCCTGGAAGCCCCAGTACGGATAGATCGACAGGAAGCCGTAGTCGGCGGTCAGCACCACGTTCTGATCGGCGGTCCGGCCGGTCTGCTTGCGGATCAACCGATGGATCTCCGGGTAGTACGACTCGGCGCCTGCGGGACGTTGATCGGCGCGTTCGCCGCGACCGTCGGTGTCGGTGTAGGCGGTGGTGATCTCCCCGGACAGATGACCCGGGATGCCTTGCGCGAGCGCGATGGCCGAGACCGCCGCGATCGCACCGATCGCGAAGCGGACATCGCCGAACTTGCCCACCGCCCAGCGCGACAGATCCGCGATACCGAGCACCCCGGCCGCCGACAACGCGCCGTACAGCAGGGGATCGAGCCGGAACGACAGCAGCGTGCTGCCGCCGGCGGTGCGCAACATCGACAGCAGACAGAACAGGTAGATCGTCACGACGGTGATGAACAGCGCAAGCGCGACGGTGCGCTGTCGGAACCGCAGCAGCAGCCAGACCAGGCCGATCAGAGTGACCAGACCCATCAGGGAGAAGTTGAAGAATGGCAGCGGCAGGACAGCGCCACGATCGGGCAGATAGTGTTCGGCAGTGCCGCCGCTGGCGGGCTCGCTGGTCGCCCGCGCCCACAAATACGGGGCCCACACCACCAGGGCGATGAGGCCGGAGATGACGCCCATCGCGACCAGTCGACCCAGGATCGCGAGGATCACTCCTCTTCGCCGGCCGGTCACGGTGGCGCTGGGCACCGCCTTGTTGCCGGCCGAAACCCAGCCGACCACACAGAGATACAGAGCCATGACGATCGCGCTGAGCGCGAACAGCCCGGTGTAGAGCGTGTAGCAGGTGGCGCTGATGCCGAGGAACACACCGGAGCCGATCACCGCAGGCCAACTCGTGCCGCGGCGGAGGCCGCCCACGGGGCCGTCGGCGAGCCGTGATCTGCCGCGCAACCCGTACAACATCGGGATCAGCATCGGGACGCCGAGTATCACCAGAATCGCCGCATACGGTTCCGGTGACGCCCACATCACCGTGACCAGCGTGATGACCAGGGCGATCGGGATTCCCCGCATCGCGCCCACCATCCGCGTCCACAGCAGTATCGCCACGGCCGCGGCCGCCGCCATCGAAATGATGGCCCACGGTTTGTAGGCCTCCCACCCGGGCAGTCCCTCGATGTTGGCGAACCGGCCACCCCACCAGAACCACCCGGCCGGGTAATAGGGCGGCAGATCCAGATAGGTCATGTCCGCCAGCCGTGGGCTGCTGGTCATCCGGGTGAGGTACTCGGTGCGGAACTGCTGATCCACCGAGAGACCGAACAGGTAGAGCTTCGTGGCGCCCAACGGCATACCCAGGGTGACGGTCACCATCCCGGCGGATGCGGCCACCGACAGCAGGCCGGTCAACCAGCGTGGTCTGCCGTAACGATCCAGGAGAACGGCGACGACGAGCACCGCGACCGCGAACACCTGCCCGACGGTGGTCAGTGCGCGGGTCACATTGGAGGAGTTGAACGCGGGCCAGTCGACGCCCGCGATGACTTTCAGCCCCACGAACGCGATGAGCGCACCCAGCAGCGCGGCAGCGACGAGTGCGCCGACGTCGCGGGCGCGGCGAACGGCGGTGCTCACGATCAGATCGGTAGTCGACGGAAGATCGGGCGCGGGATGTGCCGCAGGATCATCATGACGAAGCGGAACGGCGCCGGAGCCCAGACGATCTCCTTGCCCTTGTCGGCGGCCGCGACCACCATGCGGCCGACGTCCTCCTTGTTCACCGTCATCGGAGCTTCGTCGACATGGGCCGACAGCCTGGTGCGGACCTGGCCGGGCCGAACGACGAGGACGCGAGGACCGAACGGCCGCAACGCATCGCCGAGGCCGAGGTAGAAACCGTCGAGTCCGGCCTTGGTGGAGCCGTAGACGAAGTTGCTGCGCCGCACACGTTCTCCGGCCACCGAGCTCATCGCGATGATCTGGCCCGAGCCTTGTGCGCGCATCTTCTCACCGAGCAGCACACCCACCGAGACCGCCGCGGTGTAGTTGATGGCGACCTCGGTGACCGCACCCTTCTGGTCCTGCCACACCTTTTCGTCGTCGAACTGCACACCGAAGGCGACGATCGCCACGTCGATGTCACCGCCGGCGAAGGCCTTGTCGATCACCGCGGGGTGGGTGTCGGGCGCGAGTGCGTCGAAGTCGATCAACTCGACGTCGGTGGCGCCGGCCGTCCGCATCTTCTCGACCGCGGCATCGGAGGTGGGATCGCCCGGGACGGTGGCCAGCACCAGTCGGGCGGGCCCCTTCTTGAGGTACTCCTCGGCGATCGCCAGCCCGATCTCGGAACTGCCGCCGAGGATCAGGATGGATTGGGGTGCGCCGACGGCGTTGATCATGGTGCCCTTTCGGTGTTCGTGAGCAGGTCGTGGGAAGTTCGGGAAGGTGGTCGTCAGACGAGTTCGAGGCGACGACCCATGTCGGACATGAAGACTCCGGTCGGGTCGATCCGCCGCCGAACCGCAGTCCACTCGTCGATTCGCGGGTACATCGCGTGGAAATTCTGCGCGGACGTCCGCGAGTCCTTGGCCGTGTAGAGGCGGCCACCCATCTCCATCACCCGCCGGTCCAGGTCGTTGAGGAACTCCGCGAGACCCTTCTTGACCGGGAAGTCGAGGCAGACGTTCCACCCCTTGAACGGGAAGCTCAGCGGCGCCTTGTTCCCTTCGCCGAACAGTTTGATCACGTTGAGGAAACTCACGTGCCCGGAGGCCTGGATGTCGACGATGAGCTGCTTGAAGTCCTTCTCGTTGCCGGTCGGCACGATGAACTGGTACTGCGTGAATCCGCCACCGCGGCCGTAGGCGTTGTTCCAGTTCCCGACGACGTCGAGCATGTGATAGAACTGCGCCAAATTCTTGATCTGGCCCATCTTGTTCGAACCCATGCGGTAGTAAGCCTCACCCACCAGCGCGAAGTCGAACTTGTTGGCCAGCCCGCGCGGAAACACATCCGGAAGCGAGATCAGCGGCTTGCTCTTGAACGCCAGCGGGTCCTTGCGGTACTTGGCCGGCAGGTCGTCGAGGGTTGCGAGATTGCCGCGACTGAACGACCCGCGGCCGAGTTTCGGTGACCCGCTGATGGTGTCGAACCATCCCGACGCGTACTCGAAGCCGTCCTCGTAACGCTGTTCGAGGTGCAGGTCGATCGTCTCGTCGAGGGTGTTAGTGGTGAACGTGTCGGCGAGGAACAGGGCACTCTCGGTGCGCTTCATCGCGATCTTGGCACGCAGGATGATGCCGGTGAGGCCGATGCCGGCCACGGTCGCCCAGAACAGCTCGCCGTCCGGGTCGTCGGAGGAGCCCTCTGGAGTCAGGATCATCACCCGGCCGTCGGCGACGAGCAGATGCATCTCGACGACGTGGTTGCCGAAGCTCCCCGCGCTGTGGTGGTTCTTGCCGTGGATGTCGTGGGCGATCGCGCCTCCGACGGTGACCTGCCGGGTGCCCGGCAGCACGGGGACCCAGAGTCCGAACGGCAGAGCCGCGGCCATGAGGGCGTCGAGAGACAGCCCGGCGTCGACATCGGCGATCGCGGTGTCCGGGTCGATCGAGTAGATCCGCGTCAGCGGCGTCATGTCGACGGTGAGGCCACCGCTGTTCTGGCCGGATTCGTTATAGGAACGACCCAACCCGCGAGCGATCACCCCGCGCTTGAGATAGTCCGGTTTGTCCGCATTTTCGTCGGCCACGCGCGCAACAGCTTCCGCGATGACCTCGGGATATGGCGTTGAGAGCACGTGCCCGACGGTCGGGGTGGTCCGGGACCACCCCACCAGCTTGCGGGTCTCGATCGGCAACAACTCGTGAGTAGACATCGCACATGAGGGTACCTGTCCGCTCGGACGGTCGGATCGCGATGAGAAACACCTGGTCGCGGAGTCGAGGAAGCGATCTCATCGCGCCCGGTGCAGCGTCTGCGCGACGATGTCGCGCGTATCCGCCGGATCGATCACATCGTCGATCTCGAACACCCGCGCGGCGTTGAGAGCCTTGGCGTGCTCACGCATCGCATCGGTGCTCGTGCGGACGAGTTCTTCGCGTTCGGCCTCCGGAAGCGCGGCGAGCTGCTTGGCCATCGACAGTCGCACCGCGCCCTCGAGACCCATCGGGCCCAGATGGGCCTGCGGCCAGGCCACCGTGAGGACGGGGCGGTGCGTGTCACCGCCGAGCATCGCCTGGGCGCCGAGGCCGTAGCCGCGCCGCAGGACGACGCCGATCAACGGCTGGGTGAACTGTGACCCGACGTTGACCATCCGAGATGCGGTCCGCACCAGACCGGTGCGTTCGGCCTCGGGCCCGACCATGAACCCGGGCGTGTCGACGAGACTGAGGAGCGGGATGCCCCACCGCTCGCACAGTTCGAGGAAGTCGGCGGCTTTGGCCGCGGCATCCGAGGTGAGCGCACCCGCGAGATGGGTGGACTGATTGGCCATTACCCCGATCGGCATGCCCTCGATCCGGGCGAGAGCAGTGACCAGTTCCGGAGCCCACCGCTCGCGCAGCCAGAGCGCCGTCCCCGTGTCGACGACGGTCTCGACGATCGGCCGGACGTCGAACGCCTCACGATCGTTGGCGGGCAGGGCGTCGCGCAGCACTGTCTGATCGTCGACGACGACCTCGACCGGGCCGCCCGGTGCAGTCATGCCGAGCAACTGCCGCACGACCGCGACGGCCTCGGCTTCGTCGTCGACCAGGATGTCGATGACCCCGTTGGCTGCCTGCTCCTCGGCAGGTCCGATGTCCTCGGCGGCCACCTGACCGAGTCCGCCGCCCGCGATCATCGCCGGGCCGGCCATGCCGAGATTGGCGTCCGGGGTGGCCACCCGGATGTCCGCCGACCCGGCCAGGACCGCGTTGCCCGCGAAACAGCGGCCGGACACCACCGCGATCCGCGGTGCCACCTCGCCGAGCGCGCCCCACATCCGGAACGAACCCACATCCAGCGCCGACACCACCGGATAGTCGGTGTCGCCGGGGCGCCCGCCGCCACCCTCGGTGAAGAACACCGCCGGCAGCCGCAATCGGGTGGCGACGTCGATCAGCCGGTCGGTCTTGTGATGACCGCGCATGCCCTGGGTGCCGGCCTGCACCATCCAGTCGTAACTGATCACCAGACAGGCGCGGCCGCCGACGGTGGCGGTGCCGCCGATCAACCCGTCGGCCGGGGTGTCGAGCACCAGGTCCATTAGGTCTCGACGTTGTTCCTGTGCGGCGGTGGCGAACTGGCCGTACTCGATCAGCGAATCGGCATCGATCAGGTCGGCGATGTTCTCCCGCGCGGTGCGACGTCCGGCTACATGACGGCGGGCCACCTTGTCCGTGCGCGCGGCATCGCTCGTCAGGTGCCGGCGTGCGCGGAGCTCGTCGAGACCTGAGGCGGGAACAGCCGGTTCGGTGAGGCGGTCCGGGTCACTCGTCACGATGCTCCTTCATCTCGCGCTCTCTGACGCGCCGATCGCCGACCGCGCCTGTTCGATCTCACGTCGGCAGAAATCCACGTTGACGCTATCGTCGGTGCGCTCGAGTGCATCGTCGATCAGGCCGAGATGATGCAGGACGTGGTCACGCACATCGGAATCCACCGCCGCCACCCCGATCCGACGTGCGAGCAGGATGGCCGCGGTCATCGCGATCGGCGCATCGAGTGCGTAGGTGCGCACCGCTCCGAACACGTCGTCGAGCAACTCCTGCATGGGTAGACGGGTCACGAGCAGGCGCACGGTGCCCTTGTCGTCGACGCGCCCGAGGTCGGGCGCGTGGCGGCGGGCCAACGGGACGAGCCCGGCGGCGAGCTCGTTGAGCGCGTTGTGCGCAGTGTAGGGATCATTCGTGCCCGGGGACAGGGCGCGTACGGCCATCTCGGTGAGTTGCTGAACCGCGAACTGGATGTCCTGGTACGGCGTTCGCGTCTCGCCGAGGTCGATACCGGCCCGAACCGCTTCGGTCGCGGCCGCGATCACCTCGTCGTTGCGATCGGCACCGTGGATGTGGGCGAGCACCTCGCCGTCGACCAGGTGATCGCCGGGGCGGACCTCCATTGCCAACAGACAGTCCTGCTCGCGCGCGGTACCCAGCAGTGCGGTCTCGTCGATGCCGATGATGAATCCCGAACCCGTTGCCGTGACAGGTGTCCCACCTTTCGGCGTCGGCGCGGGGACTGCGTTGTCGGGTGCGGGATCGGGATAGAGTTCGGCGACCACGGCGTCGAGTTCGGACCGCACGCGTGCCGAGAGTGTGGACACCTGGATCGACGACGCGATGTGGTTGATGAAGTACACCAGCACCAGGACGTCGACCACGGCCAACCCCACGGCCACGTTGACCGCGATGTCGGGGACGAAGGTGGTGTCCACGGTCGGTCCGGCTGTGATGGCGCGCAACACCATCAGCGCATACAGGAAGGTGGCGCCGAACATACCGAGCACGAACTGGTTGCCGCGGTCGTTCATGAAATTGCGCACCAGTCGCGGCCCGTACGTGGAGCTCGCGGTCGCGAGTACCGAGATGGTGATGGAGAACGAGGTCGCTGCAACCCCGAGCATCGACCCGCCGATCGCACCGAGAAGGTCGCGACCGCCGCTGGCACCGACCCGGACGAAGAAGCCGCCCTCCCAGCCGGGGGTGGTGTCGGCCAGTGAGCGGTCGACCGCGACGAGGACCTGTGCGAGCACGATCGCCGACAGCCCCATCACCAGCGGAAGGAACCAGAACACGTCCCGTAGACGCGTCAACCGCATCCGCATGCGCTACCCGCCCAGCACTTTGCGGGCGGCGTTGCGGCCGGGTATCCCGCTCACCCCGCCACCACGTCGAGCGCCGGCGCCGCACAGCAGCAGGCGTGGATGCGGCGTCTCCACGCCCCACGTGCCCACCTCGGTGTCGGATTCGGCCCACGGCCACTGCAGGCTGCGATGGAAGATGTTGCCGCCGGGTAGCCCCAGGGTGTCCTCGAGGTCTTGGGGGGTCTTGACCTCGACACATGGCCTGCCCTCGACGTCGTGGGCGATGACGTTCTGGATGGGTTCGGCCAGTACGGAATTCAGCGAGGCGAGGGTGGCGCCCACCGCATGCTCGACGGCTCCGGGGGAATCGAACACCTCCGGCGGCGTGTGCAGCCCGAACAGCGTGAGGGTGTGGTGTCCGGCCAGCTCGGGACCCAAAATCGACGCGTCCGACAAGGTGTGGCAGTAGATCTCGCACGGCGGGAGATCAGGCATCTGCCCGCGCTCAGCCTGCCGGAATGCGGTGCGCAGCTGAGTCGCGGACTCGTTGATGTGAAAGGTGCCGGAAAACGCCGCATCGGGCGAGACCGAACCGTCCCGCAGCCGCGGCAGTCGGTCGAGGAGCAGGTTGATCTTCAGTTGCGCACCGCGGGTCTCGGACTCGGTGGGGATGGGGTCGTCGAGCAGCTCGTTGACCACCGACGGCGCGCACGCGGCGTACAGCATGCTCGCCGACACCCGGCCGTCGGAGAGTTCGACGGTACCGTCGGTCGGGTCGACGCCGAGAACCTGAACACCCGTGCGGATCTCGGCGCCTGCGGCAGCCGCCGCCTGATACAGGGCGCCTGACACGGCGCCCATCCCGCCGACCGGGACATCCCAGTCGCCGGTGCCGCCACCGATCACGTGGTACAGGAAGCAGATGTTTTGCCGCATCGACGGATCGTCGAGGTCGGCGAAGGTGCCGATCAGACCGTCGGTGGCGGCGATCCCACGCACCACGTCGTCATCGAAGTACTGTTCGAGCAGTGTTCCGAGCGGCTCGGTGGTGAGTGTTTCCCAGAACTCGGCCTCGCTGGAATCGGTGCCGATGACCAGGTCGTGCATCTCGGCGCCCGAGCGCAACGGCTCCAGCATCGTCGGGAAGATGCGTGCGGCGATGGTGCCGACTCGGGTGTAGAACGATTGCCAGGCAGTGAACACGGTATCCGAACCGGTTGCACGGTGGAAGGATTCGGCGGTGGCGGTGAGGTCGCCGTGGTCGACGAGCACGCCGATCGACGGGTCGGTGGGCAGCGGTGTGTAGGAGGCGTGGCGTCGGCGGATGAGTCGGATGTCCACCCCCAAGTCAGCCATGATCTGTTGCGGTAACAGCGACACGAGGTAGGAATACCGCGACAATTGCGCGGGCCGGCCCGCGAACGGCATCGCCGACACCGTCGCACCACCGACATGATCGGCCTTCTCCAGCACCAGAACCGACCTTCCGGCGTCGGCGAGGTAGGCCGCGGCGGTCAGCCCGTTGTGGCCGGCGCCGATGATGATGTCGTCGTAGTGTGCGGTAGGCACGTGGTGTTCACCTCATGATCCGGGACAGGAATGGGGTCGAGTCGGGCATGGACGCCAGCACTGTGCCGGAATGGTCCTCGGTCGGGTACACGTGCAACTCCACGGGTTGATCGGCGGCGCGCATCTGCGCGTAGAGCGAAAGCGCGGACGGTGCAGGTACATCCGTGTCCAACAGGCCCTGACCAAGGAAGATCGGCCGGTCGTAGCCGTCGTACGGCGTGCCCATGTACTCGGCGAGTCCCGCACGCACACCGGGGATGCCGGCCAACGGCGCGCGGAACAGGGTGCGCAGATCCACGCCGGTCATCACGTCGGCCATCTCCGTGTAGCACAGTGTGCGGGCCTTGGCGACCAGCTCGGCGCCGCGCGGGGTGAGCGCCGACCGCACGTCGAGGTCCGGTCGGGCCTCGCTGAACCCGGCGAGAATGTAGGCGGTGTAGGTGTTGAGGCCCGCCGGCAACGTGACAGGCGGGAAGTCCGGCCCGCCGAGCGCGATGATCTGCTCGATGTTGGCCGGTGTGCCCGTGGCCACCACGCCGCGATAGTCCAGCCCGGAGCCCCGCGACAACGCGGTGGCCTGGTGTGCGCCGTTGAGCGCCGCGCCCGCGCCCTGGGACTGCCCGACGATCGCCCATCGCGTGCTCAGCGGCAGCCCCATCTGCTGGGCAGCCTGCACCGAGTCGACGATCGAGTGGGCCTCGGAGTCGCCGTTGAGGTAACTCATCAGGCCCGGCGTGCCCAGGCCGACGTAGTCGGTGGATACGATCGCGTACCCCTGTTCCAGCCAGTGCGACAGATACGCCGAATCCCGATCGCTGCGCGGCAGTGCCGATGGTGTGCACCCGTCGCCCAGACCCGTGGTGCCGTGTGCCCACGCGATCACCGGCCATCCACCGGGCGGTGGGGAGCCCTTCGGGAGGAACACGGCACCGGTGCTGGTGGCCGGGCGGCCATGCTGATCCGGTGTCGCGTAGTGGATTCGGTAGGCCTGCCCGGCGGCGGGCAGGCTCAGCTCGGTGGCGAGCGGGACCTGCGAGATCAGGGTCCCCGCGCGGTGGGGGATCGGTCCGGCGTAGTCGCGCACATCCAAACCCGACCAGTTCGGTGCCGGCGTGGCGGCAGGATCGGCGGTGGCGGGGGACGGTGCCGACAACGCCGCAACGGCGGTGGCCAGCACCAGGAACATCGTCGCAGCACCACGCCGCAGCCGTCGAGACATCATGACTGCCGAGCCTAGTGCGTCTTGCTCACCGCCACGCCCAGATGTCGGGTTGGACCTATTCTGAGGTCGTGGACATTCCGTCAGTGGAGCTGAACAACGGATATTCGATCCCGATGGTGGGTCTGGGCACCTTCGACATGCTCGGCCGCCCGGGTGTCGGCGCGGTGGCCGGAGCGCTGCGGGCCGGTTATCGGATGGTCGACACGGCGACCCGTTACAGCAATGAACGCAGCGTGGGTCTGGGGCTGCGGGAGTCGGGCGTGCCGCGCGACGAGGTGGTGGTGCAGACGAAACTCGGCGGTGGTGACCAGGGCTTCGACGAGGCCATCAATGCCGCCAAGGACAGCGCCAGACGACTCGGCGTCGACCACATCGACGTGTACCTGATCCACTGGCCGTGTCCCAGTCTGGGCCGCACCGTCGACTCGTGGAAGGCGCTGCTGACGTTGGCCGACGAAGGGTTCATCCGCACGGCCGGGGTGTCGAACTTCAAACAGCATCACCTGCAGATGCTCTATGACGAGACGGGTCGCTGGCCGGCTCTCAACCAGATCCAGTGTTCGCCGGCGCTGGCCCGGACGGGCCTGCGGGAGTTCATGACCGAGAAGGGCATCCACGCCCAGGCCTGGCATCCGACCGGCCGCAAGGAGGGCATGCTCGGTGAAGCGGCGGTGATCCGATTGGCCCGAAAGTACGGGAAGTCGCCCACTCAGATCGCCTTGCGGTGGGCGGTGCAGCACGGAGTCAGCGTGGTGCCCAAGTCGTCTCACCTGGGTCGGCAGCGTGAGAACGCCGACGTCTTCGACTTCCACTTCGACGCCGAGGACCTGGCCGCCTTGGCCGCGCTCGACCGGGGGGAGAAAGCGGCCCGCGACTCCGACGTCGAAGAGGAGTTCTGAGGGTCGATTCCCAGCGAAACCTCTTCCCCCGGACGTAGGGTCAGCCCATGACGGATGGCCGTGCCCCCACTGCCGACACGCCCGCCGACACGCTGGACCAGCGCAAGATCTGGTCGATCTTCGCCGGCCTCATGCTGGCGATGCTTCTGGCCGCCCTCGATCAGACGATCGTCGCGACAGCGCTGCCCACGATCGTCAACGACCTCGGCGGCGCCGACCACCTGACCTGGGTGGTCACCGCGTACATGCTGGCGACCACCGCCACCACACCGTTGTGGGGAAAGCTCGGCGACCTGTACGGCCGTCGCAATTTGTTCCTTGCGTGTGTGGTGATCTTCCTGGTCGGTTCGGGACTGTGCGGCACCGCGTCGTCGATGGCCACCCTCATCGGCTATCGCGCGCTGCAGGGTATCGGCGCCGGCGGGCTGATGGTGTTGTCGCAGGCGATCATCGGCGACGTCGTGCCGCCACGCGAACGCGGACGCTACCAGGGCATCTTCGGTGCGGTGTTCGGCTTCGCCAGCGTGGTGGGGCCACTGCTCGGCGGCTTCTTCGTCGACAACCTCAGCTGGCGGTGGGTGTTCTACATCAACCTGCCCATCGGGATCGTTGCACTGGCCGTGGTGATCGCAGTGCTGCCGAAAACCGTCGCGCAGACCAAGCCGTCGATCGACTATCTCGGCATCCTGTTGCTGATGACAGCGGCCACCGGAATCGTGTTGGTCACCAGCTTCGGCGCTCTGTGGGGCTGGACCTCTGGGCGGGTGTTGGCGCTGGCCGCGCTGTCGGTGCTGGCAGCGGTCGCGTTCCTGTTCCAGGAGCGGCGCGCCCCGGAGCCGGTGATGCCCGTTCGGCTGCTGACCGACCGGGTCTTCGTCATCGCCTCCTCGGTGGGTTTCGTCGTCGGGTTCGCGATGTTCGGTGCCATCACGTTCCTGCCGCTGTTCCTGCAGTCCGTGCAGGGGGCCAGCGCGACGTCGTCCGGGCTGCGGATGATCCCGATGATGGTGGGTCTGTTGCTCACCTCGATCGGCAGCGGGCAGCTCATCAGCCGCACCGGCCGCTACAAGTTTTATCCGATCGCCGGGACCGCGATCTTCACCGTCGCGCTGTACCTGCTGTCCACCATGGACGAAACCACCTCGAGCACTCTGACCAGCGTGTACCTGTTCATCCTGGGTCTCGGACTGGGCCTGGTGATGCAGGTTCTGGTGCTGGCGGTGCAGAACTCGGTCGAGTATCGCGACCTCGGTGCCGGCACCAGCGGTGCGACGTTCTTCCGGACGATCGGCGCCTCGGTCGGTGTCGCGGCGTTCGGTGCCGTCTTCAACACCCGCCTCGACGATCGGCTGTCCGACGGCGCGCCACCCGGGGCAGTGGGACCGTGTTCGGCGCCGGTGTTGGAAGCGTCCACGACGACCCTGCCGTCGTGCCCACCCGACGTGCAGGTGTGGTTCCTCGGAGGTTTCACCGACGCTTTCCAGATGGTCTTCCTGGTGGCCGTGCCGATCGGGTTCGTCGCCTTCGCGCTGAGCTGGCTGCTGCCCGAGGTGCCGTTGCGTACGGTCACCAAGACCCCCGACACCGGGGAGAGTTTCGGCATGCCATCGGCACGTACCTCGCTGGAGGAGTTGCGGCTCAAGGTGTGGGAGACGCTGGCGCGCGACGACCGGTTGCGGGCCTGGGAACTGGTGGTGGCCGGCGCTGACAGCTCGCTATCGCGGGGTGAGGCGTGGATGGTCAGCAGGGTGGCCGAGGAGACGTCGCGGGAGATCGGGGCGATGGTGGCCGCGTCGGACACGCCGCGCCCGGTGGTCGTCTCGACTGCGGAGTCGTTGGCCGCGCGGGGGATGGTGACCATCGACCACGGCTTGGTCACCATCACCGCCGAGGGGCAGGCCGAGGCCGAACGTCTCCTCGACGCCCAACGCAGCCGCCTGCGCCAGTTCGTCGCCGACTACCCGGGTAGCGACGAGGCCGACGTCGACGAATTGCTCGACGAGATCGCTCGCCGTCTGCACACCGAGACACCGCCGAAGGGTCTGGTCACCACCGAGGGGTAGCGGCGACCGGCGTCGTCTGGACTAGGGTTTGGTTCGTGTCCCGACCCGAGTCCGACGCGGCCGATCATCAGCCGCACCATGAGGATTTCACGTCCCCGCACCCCATCACGCCGCTCGAACTGCCGCTCAACGATGCCGAGTTGTCGACCAATGCGGACCTGAAGACCCAGATTGTCCGATTCACCGTCACCGGCGCAGGGTCCGGCGTTCTCGACTTCGGGCTCACGCTGCTCCTGCAGTACGTGTTCGGGGCGCCGTTCGCGATTGCCAAGTCACTCGGCTTCATCCTCGGGACCACCACCGCCTACCTGTTCAACCGGCGCTGGACGTTCCAGGCAGAGCCGAGCGCCTTGCGGTTCGTGGCTGTGGCGCTGCTCTATGGGGTGACCTTCTTCGTCAACGTCGGCCTCTACACCTGGCTGTCACATCTGTGGCCGGAGACGGTGCTCTACAGCTTCATCGCCTACGTCATCGCGCAGGGCACCGCGACCGTCATCAATTTCGTGGTCCAGCGCCTCGTCATCTTTCGGATTCGCTGACGGTGAGCACCGCGGTCGTCGTCGGGAGCGGGCCCAACGGTCTGACTGCGGCCGTGATGCTCGCACGCGCCGGAGTGGCGGTCCGGGTGGTGGAGGCGGCCGACCGCATCGGTGGCGGCGCACGCACCGAGGCGCTGCTGCGGCCCGACGTGCTCCACGACACCTGCTCGGCGGTGCATCCGCTCGGTGCGGGTTCGCCGGCGTTCACCGCGCTGCGGCTCGATGAGTTCGGACTGCGGTGGCGCCTCCCGGAGCTCGACTGTGCCCATCCGCTCGACGACGGCCGCACGGCCGTGCTGGCGCGATCGGTCCACGACACGGCGGCCGGACTGGGCGTCGACGCGGAGACCTGGCGGGACATGATCGGTGGTCTCGCCGACGATTTCGACGACATCGCCGACGACGTGCTGGGCCCGCTCATCGGCGTGCCGAGCCATCCGATCCGGCTGGCCGGATTCGGTCTGCGTGCGCTGTACCCCGCCACCGCGCTGGCGCGGGTGTTTCGCGACGACGCCACCCGCGCCTTGTTTGCCGGTGTCGCCGCACACGCGTTCACCCGCCTCGACCGGCCGGGGTCGTCGGCGGCGGGGCTGATGCTGCTCGCGGCGGGTCATCGACACGGGTGGCCGGTGGCGCAGGGCGGGTCGGAGGCCATCATTGGCGCCCTGGCCGCTGCACTCATCGACGCGAACGGCACCATCACCACCGGCGTGCGGGTCACCTCGATCGACGAGGTGGAACCCGCCGACGTCGTCGTGCTCGATGTGATGCCCGGCGCGGCCGCCGAGATCCTCGGTGACCGAGTGCCGCAGCGACGTTCGCGACGGCTCGCGCGGTATCCGCATGGACCGGCTGCGTTCAAGGTGGACTATCTGATCGACGGTGGGGTCGGCTGGTCTGATCCCGACTGCGCGCGCGCCGGCACGGTGCACCTCGGTGGTGACATCGGCCAGATCGCAGACGCCGAGGCCGACGCGGTCGCCGGCCGGATGCCGTCGCGGCCGTTCACCCTGGTGGCCCAGCAGTGGGTGGCCGATCCCACACGCGCGGCCGGCAACGCCAAGCCGTTGTGGGCGTATGCGCATGTGCCGCACGGCTACACCGGTGATGCGACCGAGGCGGTCACCGCACAGATCGAACGGTTCGCGCCGGGCTTTCGGAACCGCATCATCGACTCGGTGAGCAGTTCACCGGCACAACTACAGCACCGCAATCCCAATCTCGTCGGCGGCGACATCGGCGGCGGCCGCAACGATCTGCGTCATCTACTGGCCCGGCCCCGTCTGTCTGCGGACCCGTACGCAACCGGAGCGCCGGGTGTCTTCCTGTGCTCGTCGGCGACACCGCCCGGCGGCGGGGTGCACGGCATGTGTGGCTACCGTGCCGCACAGTCCGCGTTGCGGTACCTCAGTCGCTGACCTGCGTCACCCGTTGACTTTGGCGATGATGTTGTCTGCGTACCAGTTCAGATGATCGACCTTCTTCTGCAGGGGTTCGGTATCGGGGCCCTTGATGTAGGGCAGCCGGAAGCCGACGATCACATCGGTGATGCCCTTGTCCGCCAGTCTTTTACATCCGTCGACGGAGTACGCATCGGTGGAGATCACGTGGATCTCGAAGGGCTCGTTGGTCTTTCCCTCTGCCTTGCGGATATCTGCGATCTTGTCCAGCAGCGCATCGAGTTCCTCGCCCGGGCCACCGCCATGCATCCACCCGTCCCCGCGGATCACCGCACGGCGCAACGCGAGGTCGGCGTGACCACCGACGAGTAGCGGGATGGGTTCGGTGGGTGCCGGGGTCATCTTGATCTTGGGGATGTCGTAGAACTCGCCGTGGAACTCGAAGTACTCGCCGGTGGTCAGGCCGCGGATGATGTCCATACACTCATCCATCCGCTTGCCGCGGCGAGCGAAGTCGACGCCCATGAAGTCGTAGTCCTCGGGCCACGGACTGGTTCCGACGCCCAGGGCGAACCGGTTGCCCGTCAGGTAGGCGACCGAACTGGCCTGCTTGGCGACCAAGGCCGGCGGACGCACCGGCAACTTCACCACGAACGGGGTGAAGCGGATGGTCTCGGTGACCGCGCCGAGTGCGGCGGCCTGGATGAAGGTTTCGATGAAGGCCTTGCCGTCGAGGAATTCCCGGTCGCCGTCAGCGGTGTAGGGGTAGGTGGCGTCCGATTCGGCCGGGTAGGCCAGCGAGTCCGGGATGGTGAAACCGGAGTAACCGGCCTTTTCGGCGGCCTGCGCGAGCGGTGCGTAGTAACTCGGGTCGGTCATGGCCTCGGCAAAGGTGAAGCGCATCGTGCTCCTCGGGACGGTTGACTCTTCCCCCAGAGTAGAACACGTTCTAGTTTGGCTTGGGAAGGGTTCGGCCCGTCGGCGGCGTTGCGGGCCACCCCGATCGGGTCCGACGGTTCAGTTACTGACTCCGGGCGACCGGACGCGGGCTGTACTCGTCGGCGCCGGGTCCCGGCAGGACTCGCAGGTCGGACCGCGTCACCTGTTCGCCGCACGCCGAGCACACCGGTTCCACGGTCATCGTGTGACCGCAGGCGCGATGCTCGGTGACGATCGGCGGCTCGGAGTCGATCGCCCACCTGTCACCCCATTGCCGTAGCGCGGCCAGCACCGTCCACAGGTCGCGGCCTTTCTCGGTGAGGCGATAGTCGTAGCGCACCGGCTTTTCCTGGTAGGGCTCCCTGGCCATCACGCCGTGCTCGACGAGCGTGTCGAGTCGCTGGGTCAGCACATTGCGGGCGATGCCGAGTCGGGTGGAGAAGTCGTCGAAGCGTGTCACGCCGAACAGGGCGTCGCGGACGATCAGCAGCGTCCACCATTCACCGACGATCTCCAGCGTCTGGGCGACGGAACAGTTCATGTCGGTGAAGCTGGCTCGGCGCATGAGTTCACCGTAGTGGGTTGCGTGACGCAACTCAACCTGCTTTGCTGAGTTTCGTGAAACAACTCAGCAGGTACGCGCTTGCCGACGAATTCTCGGCACGTCTTCTCGATGACGGACGGTGGGTGGCCGACGTCGACCGGTCGTGGTGGGGCTGGTCCGGCCCGCACGGCGGTGTGATCGCCGCGTTGGCGGTGCATGTGGCGGCCGAGTCGGTCCCGGAGGCCGACGTGCGGGCCGTCGACCTCCGCTTCTCCGGTCGGCCCGGCGACGGGGAGTTGCGGCTGACCTCGACGGTCACCTCGGCCGGACGTAGCACCCGGATGGTGGAGGTCGCCATCACCCAGCAGGGGGTGATGGTTGCGGCGGCATCGGTGACAATGGGGCACCTGCGCCCGCCTGCCCCCACCGACATCGCCAACATCTCGACCGACGTCCTGCCCATGCCGGACGACTGCGCGCAGTTCTCGATCCCACCGGAGATCGTTCCGATGGGCCACCACCTGGACCTGCGGCCCACCGATGGTCCGCTGCCGCTGACCGGGGCCGCCGAACCCTGGATGCGTGCATGGATCTCCACGGTGCGGCCGATGACGGTGGACGCCGCCTATCTGGCGCTTCTCGCCGACTGCCTGCCGCCAGCGGTGTTCCCGACGCTCACCGCGCCGGTGGCGGTGCCGACCGTCGCGTTCTCGATGCATCTGGCCGCACCGCCGGATCACCCGGGTCCGGCACCCGTCCTGGTGTGCACCCGCAACACGTCGACGTCGGGCGGATGGTCGGTCGACGACACCACCCTGCGCGACGAGCGAGGCCGGTTGCTGGCCTCGGCCCGGCAGAGTCGACGTGTCCTCGGATGGGAGGCACGACGATGAGCGTCATCGGGACGATTCCGGAGCGGATGTCCTCGTCGCGCCCGGCCACGCCGGGCCTGGTGCTGGCCATCCTGTCGATCGCGGCCTTCATGGCGAGCCTCGACGTCTTCATCGTCAACGTCGCCTTCGACGACATCGGCCGCGAGTTCGGTGGCACCGGGTTGTCGGAGTTGTCGTGGGTGCTCAACGCCTACACGATTTTGTACGCGGCGCTGCTGGTGCCGGCCGGGCGGATCGTCGACCGATACGGCCGCAAGGGTGGATTCCTGCTGGGATTAGCGGTGTTCACCGCCGCGAGCGCGGCATGTGCTGCTGCACAGGGTATCTGGTGGCTCGTCGCGTTCCGGTGCCTGCAGGCGGTCGGCGCGGCGATTCTCACCCCGGCGAGTCTGGGATTGGTCGTCTCGACGATGCCGATCGAGGTGCGGGCGAGGTCGGTGCGGATCTGGGCGGCAACCGGGGCGTTGGCCGCGGCGTTGGGGCCGGCCGTCGGCGGATTGCTGGTCGCGGCGTCGTGGCGATGGGTGTTCCTCGTCAACCTCCCGGTGGGAGTCGCTGCGCTGATCGCCGGTGCTGTGTTATTGACCCGCTCCCACGACGATGCCGCGACGAGATTGCCGGATCTGCGGGGTGCGGCGCTGCTGGCCGTGTCGATTGGCGCACTCACCCTCGGGTTGGTGGAGGGTCCTGAGTGGGGCTGGACCGATGGGCGGATTGTCGGCGCGTGGGTCGTGGCCGCGGCGGCTCTCGCGGGCTTCGTGGTCAGTTCGATGCATTACCCCGAGCCGGTGATCGCGCCGAACCTGCTGCGGGTGAGGGCCTTTGCGTTCGCCAACGTCACCGCGGTGCTGTTCGCGATTCCGTTCGCCGGTGCGCTACTCGCGAACATCCTCTGGCTGCAACAGGTCTGGGGATACTCGGCCATCGCCACCGGATTCGCGGTGTCCACCGGCCCACTCATGGTGCCGATCTTCGCCGCGGTTGCCCACCGGCTGAGCGCACGTATCCCGGTGGGCCGGATCGTGTCGGCCGGCTGCGTGCTGTTCGGTCTCGGCGGGGTCATCATCGCGCTGTCGGTCGACGCCACACCAAATTACGCGACCGAGATCCTGCCCGGCTGGCTGATCGGCGGCATCGGGGTCGGGCTGGCGCTGCCGTCCATTCTGTCGTCGGCGACTGCAGACCTACCTGTGCACCAATCCGCCACGGGCAGTGCAGTGGTCAACATGAGCCGGCAGATCGGGATGGCGTTGGGGGTCAGCATCCTGGTGGCCGTGGTGGGTAGTCCGGTCGGATACGGTGCCGCCCACGATGTGTTCACCGAGGCGTGGTGGGTACTCGGCGGTGTGGCGCTGCTGGGAGGTGTTGCCGCGCTGGGGATGACGCCGCGGGCTCCCGCATCCTGACGGTTCCCGCGCCGCGTGGGTGGGGCTGGTTTCGATACGCCCTCCGCTGGCGCTCCGGACTACTCAATCAGGGGTGGGAGCGAGGCGCTAGCCGAGCGTCACGAAGGGTCCCTCCCTCACGGGCGCGTGAACCGCTCCCGACGACCCAGCCGACGCAAGCGCACCCACTCGGCGAAGCCCTGCGGGTCGCGTTGCTGCACAAGGAAATACCAGCCGAAGCGGGCGTACTCCTGCGGGATGAGTTTACGCAGGCCCGGCTGAGACATCAGGTAGCCGCGGTTGCGGTAGGTGAAGTACCGCTTCGTCGGATTGTCGGGGTACTGGGTGTGCATGCGGCCGCCGAGGATCGGGCGGAACTCGTCGGAACCATCCGGGTGCAGATACCCGGCGGTGAGGCAGGTGCCGAATGCGAGACCCGAGCGCTGCAGCCGACGATGGATCTCCACCTCGTCACCGCGGAAGAACAACCGGAGATCCGGCACCCCGACCTCTTCGATCGCCTGTGCCGAGAACAACGCGCCGTTGAACAACGACGCGATGCCCGGCAGAAAGTCCGACGCATCGTCTTCGAACAGCTCGGACCGCTTCCGACGCCAGACCACCCCGCGACGCAGCGGAAACGCGAGGGTGTCCGGGTCGTCGATGTTGGCGACCACCGGCGACACCTCGTCGAGCTGGTAGCGCGCCGCGCAGTCGAGCAGCGTGCTCAGTACCGCCGGGCCGTCGGGGCGGCCGTCGTCGTCGGCGCACCAGATCCAGTCCGCGCCCAGCGCGAGTGCATGCAACATGCCGAGCGCGAAGCCGCCCGCGCCACCCAGGTTGCGCTGCGATCCGAGGTAGGTGGTCGCGATGGGTTGGCGGGCGACGAGGTCGGCGACTTCGGGTTCGTCGGCATTGTCCACCACGATGAGGTGATCGACGGGACGGTCCTGGCCGGCGATCACCGCCAGCGAACCTTCCAGTAGCTCCACCCGCCGGTGGGTGACCACCACCGCGATCACCTGGTCGGGCATCAGTTGCGTGCCTCGCCCTCGAAGTTCTCGACGGTGTCGAGCACCTTGCGGACGTGCGCGGCGGCCTTCGGCCCTTCGTAGGCGCCCACGACGGTCTCGATGTCGCCTTCCATCCTGATCTGCCCGTGATCGATCCACAGGGCCCGATCACACAGCTGGGCGAGGAACTCGTTGGAGTGACTGGCGAACACCAGAATGCCCGAGCGCTCGACCAGCGCCTGCAGCCGCGAACGTGCCTTGCGCATGAAGTCGGCGTCGACCGCACCGATGCCCTCGTCGAGGATCAGGATCTCCGGGTCGATGCTGGTCACCACGCCCAGCGCGATCCGCACCCGCATGCCGGTGGAGTAGGTGCGCAGCGGCATCTGCAGGTAGTCGCCGAGTTCGGTGAACTCGGCGATGTCGTCGATCTTGGTCAACATCTGCTTGCGGGTCATGCCGAGGAACATGCCGCGGATGATGATGTTCTCGTAGCCGGAGATCTCCGGGTCCATGCCGACCCCGAGATCAAATACCGGCGCCACCCGGCCACGCACCTGACAGGCTCCGCGGGTGGGTTCGTAGATGCCCGACAGCAGGCGCAACAATGTCGACTTGCCGGCGCCGTTGTGGCCGACGAGGCCGATCCGATCGCCGTGCTCGAGATGCAGGTTGATGTTCTTGAGCGCCTCGACCACCACCACGTTGGATGACGTGGACCCGATGACGCCGCCGGCCGCGCCCATCACCGACTTCTTCAGCGAGCGTGTCTTGGCGTCGAAGATGGGGAAGTCGACGCACGCATCCCAGGTGTCGACGCGCACCTTGCTCTCAGATCCCATGTGTTCGGCCCGTCCTAAACCCAGTACGCCACGCGGGCTCGATAGTTACGCATCACCAACATCGCCAGCACCCAGCCGACGACGGTACAACCGATGACGATCGCCCAGTGGTAGAACTGCACCGACTCGCCGAGCAGCGGCCCGCGGGTGATCTCCAGGTAGTGGAACATCGGGTTGAGCTCGACGATCTTCAGGCGCGACGACTCCTCCCCGGTGGCGCTGGTGAGGCTCTGGGTGCTCCAGATGATCGGGGTCATGAAGAACACCAGTTGCACGACGGTGGTCAGCAGCTGTCCGATGTCGCGGAATCGGGTGGACAGGATGCCGAAGACGATGGACACCCAGATCGCGTTGAGCACGAACAATCCGATTGCCGGTATGACCAGCAGAACGGTCCAGTTCAGCGGCGGGGGAAAGATGGCGAAGATGATCGCGATGATCACGATGTTGTGCGCGAAGATGATCAACTGCCGCCACACGACCCGGTAGACGTGCACACTCACCGGTGCCGGCAACTGCTTGATCAAACCCTCATTGGCGGAAAACACCGCCGATCCCTCGAGGATCGAACTCTGGATGAAGTTCCAGAAGATGAAGCCGAGCGCCACGTACGGCAGGAAGACCGTGATGTCCATCCCGAACAGCTCGCCGTAGAGCAATCCCATCGCCACCGCGGTGACGCCGGTCGCGACGGTGATCCACAGCGGACCCAGGACCGAGCGGCGATAACGCTGCTTGATGTCCTGCCAGCCCAGATGCAGCCACAACTCGGATGTGCGCAATCCCTGGGACAGATCCCGGACGGCACGGCGCATGGTGCGCGAGTCCGACACCAGAGGTGCTGCGGGGATCTCGTCGCTGACTACGGATGACACGGGGACACAGCTTACAAGCGGCTGCTAGAGGTACTGCCCGGTGCTGGGTCCGGCGGGGCCGTTACCGGTCATCATCCCGGGTGGCAGTTGACCCTGCCTCATCTGTTCGAGCTGCGCCCGCGCAGCCATCTGCTGGGCGAACAACGCGGTCTGGATGCCGTGGAACAGACCCTCGAGCCACCCCACCAGCTGGGCCTGGGCGATGCGCAACTCCGCGTCGGACGGCGTGGCGTTCTCGGTGAACGGGAGGGTGAGTCGCTCGAGTTCCTCACGCAGTTCGGGGGCCAGCCCCTCCTCGAGTTCGCGGATCGATGACTCGTGGATCTCGCGCAGCCGGTTGCGGCTCGCCTCGTCGAGGGGAGCCGCCCGCACCTCTTCGAGCAATTGCTTGATCATGGTGCCGATCCGCATCACCTTCGCGGGTTGCTCCACCATGTCGGCGACGTTCTGGGTTTCCTCGTCCGGCTCACCCTGCGAGCCCGACGGTGTCTGGCCACCGACGACGATGATGTTGTCGTCGTCGCCGGGGTTGCCGGTGCGCGGGTCGCCGCCCGGGAACGGTGCAGAGTTCGGTCCAGAAGGCATGGGGTCCATTGTGCCGAAGGCCACCCGGGGTCTGCGCCGACACCCCATGTCTATGGTGTGAACATGGCCTTCGACGTCGCCCATGTGCGTGGATTGTTTCCCTCGCTCGGCGACGGCTGGATCCACCTCGATCCGCAGGCCGGGATGCTGATCCCCGACTCGGTCGCCACCGCCGTGTCGACCGGTTTCCGGCAGTTGTCGGCCGCGCCGGGTGCGGAATACCCCGGTGCTCGCGCCGCAGCCGACACCGTCGAACGGGCGCGACGCGCGGTCGCCGACCTGGTGGCGGGCGACCCGGGTGGCGTGGTCCTGGGACCCTCGCGGTCGGCGTTGGTCGCCGGGCTCACCGAGGCGATGCCGATGTCCACGTGGTTCGGCGCCAACGTCGTGGTCAGTCGTCAGGACGACGAACCGAACATCGTGCCGTGGATTCGGGTCGCCGACACCCACGGCGCCCAGATCCGCTGGGCCGAGATCGACGTGGAGACCGGTGGGCTGCCGACCTGGCAGTATCGCGAGCTGATCGATCAACGCACCGCCGTCGTCGCGGTCACCCTCGCGTCGTCGACGATGGGCGCCATCACCGACGTCAGCGCGATCGCCGCCCTGGCCCGCCAGGTCGGTGCGAAGCTCGTGGTCGACGCGACCAGCGCCGCCCCCTACCTGCCTCTCGACATCGCCGAACTGGGCGCCGATGTGCTGTTGGTGTCTGCCGAGCGGTGGGGCGGCCCACGGGTCGCGGCGATGGTGTTTCGCGATCCGTCGGCGATCGGGCCCATGCGGACGCTCGCGATGAATCCGCGTGCCGAGGGTCCGGCGCGTCTGGAACCCGAGTCGCTGCAGGGCGGGTTGCTGGCCGGGCTGACCGCCTCGGTCGAACATCTCGCCGCGCTCGACGACGCGGCCGGCGGGACACGGCGCCAGCGGCTGGTCACCGCCTTGGGGGGAGTGTCGGCCTACATGCAGCGGCTGACGGTCTATCTGATGACCACCGTGCAGCACCTCAACCAGGTCAATCTGATCGGCACCGTCGACGACCGGGTCCCCGCGGTGAGCTTCACGTTCGACGGGGTGGCTGCGGAGAAGGTGGTGCGCCGGTTGGCCGACAACGGAATCTGCGCGCTGGCCGATGTGCCCAGCCGGGCCCTGGTCCGGATGGGCGCCGACGATTTCGGTGGCGCGGTGACCGTGGGGCTCGGCCCGTACTCGACGCCGTATGAGGTCGATCACCTCGTGCGGGCACTCGGGTCACTCGGTTGATCGACACAGTGGGTCAAATGTTCGAAAAAGTCCATCCGCGATTAGCGGTGCGCCATCGCGGCCATTAGGTTTACGACAATGAAGGTTGTCATTCGGCCGACGGAGAGGTGATGGGCGCCAGTCGCGAAGAGCCCTACCGGGAGCTCAGTCCCGCCCAACGCGAGATCTGGAGGACCTTTGTCAGTGGCGGCTGGGGGCTGCTGGCCGAGATCAACACCGCGATGTCGGCGTCGGGGTTCACTCAGGTCGATCTCCGGGTTCTCGAAGGTCTGCAGAATTCGGAGGAACGCGGCATCAGTGAGCTCGCCGCGGTGGTGCACATGTCGGTCAGCACGGTGTCCCGGCAGATCACCCGGCTCGTGGACGAAGGATTGGCCGAACGCACCGAATCGGAGACCGATGGACGACACCGGCTCGTGCGCATCACCGACCGGGGTCGTGAGGTGCTGGCGCGGCATGCCGCGGTGCGTGACGACGCGATCGCGCGGCTGGTGGTTGATCCGCTGACCGCCGAGGAGTTCCAGATGCTCGGTGAGGTGTTCGCCAAGATCGGAGCGAACCTTCCGGCCAAGCGCAACTTCTGACAGTCAGTCGATGGTCAGCAGCACCTTGCCGATCGCGTCGCCGCTGTCGAGGCGGGCGTGCGCGGCGTCGGCGTCGGCGAGCGGGAACGTGGCGTCGACAATCGGCACCACCTCGCCGGATTCGAGCAGCGGCCACGTGATCCGTCGCGTCGTCACCACCACGTCGGCCTTCGAGTTGACACCGCTCACCGGTCGTGACCGCAGCGTGGTGCCGATGACCGACGCCCGCTTGGTCATCAGCGCCGCAATGGACAGCTCCGCCTTGGTGCCGCCCTGCATACCGATGATGACCAGCCGTCCGCCGGTGTTGAGTGCCTTCACGTTCTTCTCGAGGTACTTGGCGCCCATGATGTCGAGGATCACGTCGGCGCCGCCACTACCTCGAACGATCTCGACGAAGTCGTCGTCGGCGTAGTTGATGGGGATGTCGGCGCCCAACTCGCGGCACCGGTCCAGCTTCTGCGCGGTGCGTGCGGTGACCGCCACCCGCGCGCCGATCGCGTGTGCGACCTGGATGGCGTGGGTGCCGATCCCCGACGACCCGCCGTGGATCAGCAGCAGCTCCCCGGACGCCAGATGTCCGGCGTCGAAGACGTTGGACGCCACCGTGCACGCCACCTCGGGAAGCGCGGCGGCGTGTACCAGGTCGACCGATGCGGGCTTGGGCAGCACTTGCACCGCCGGCACCGCAACCTTCTCGGCGTAACCGCCGCCGGCCAGCAGCGCGCACACCTCGTCGCCGACCTGCCAGCCCGATACATGCTCTCCCACCGCGGCGATGCGGCCGGACACTTCGAGGCCGAGGGTGTCCACGGCACCGGGCGGCGGCGGATACAGGCCCTTGCGCTGCAGTAGATCCGCTCGGTTGACACCCGCGGCCACGACATCGATGACGACCTCGTCGGGGCCGGCTTCGGGATCGGGAACGGTGACGACGGACAGCTGATCGGTTCCGGCTATTGCACGCACCCTGCCGACACTAGTCACACGTCGTCGTCGCGGGCCGATGTGCTCGCGACCTGCGGTCTCCAGTAGCCTCGTGCGCAGGGAAGCGTGGCAGAGCGGCCGAATGCACTCGCCTTGAAAGCGAGCGTGGGTAAAACCACCGGGGGTTCAAATCCCTCCGCTTCCGCGGTGAGCCCGTCACCAGTCACCGCAGGTGGTGGGCTGTTTTCATGCCTGATCATTCGCGTGAATAAGTGTGACGCGCTAGATAGCGGGCCGGGTAGGCAGTTTTCAGCGGACCTTTTTCAAGACGACGTCGCCGGTCGGGATGCCGCCGTAGTTGAAGGTGGTCCCGTGATAACCGTATGCGGTCTTCGTGAATTCGATTCGGCCGAACCACATGGCGACCGGATCCTTCGACAGCGTGAGGATTCCACCATTCTTCGTCGGCACGATGGTAGCTCTGTTGATGTCAGACGGTCCGACACCGGAGATGTCGGAGTAGAACTGGTCGCCGACGATCCGGACGTTGGACACGGGCGTGGGGATGAGTCCCCACGTGAACGCCTGGTACTTGTACTGCCCCGGCTCGATCTTCGCTTCCGCGTGACCTGCTCCGATATTGATCCCCATGACCGCGGCTCCGCCGATCAGGGCCCCCGCGATGATCCGTTTGATGTTCACAATCAGGGGACGGTAGCGCGGGTGCGTCGGTGGTCAACAGCCCGATCATTCGCGTGAATGAGCATGCGCGGTACCGTCGCCCGGGTGAACTCCACCCGCGACGGCCTCGGTCCGCGACTGCTGCTGGCGCTGGCGCTGCTGTCGGCGACGGCGCCGATCGCCACCGACCTCTACCTGCCGTCGTTCCTCGAGGTGCAGGAATCGCTGCGCACCGACGCCACACACGTGCAACTGACCTTGACCGCGTTTCTGATCGGTGTGGCGGTCGGGCAGGTGCTGTGGGGTCCGGTGTCGGATCGTTTCGGTCGTCGTAATCCACTGCTCATTGGGTCCGCGGTGGCGGTGCTGGCCGGGGTCGTGGTGGTGATCTCACCCAACATCGAGATTTTGATCGCGTCGCGCTTCTTGCAGGCGGTCGCAGCGGCAGCGGGCATGGTGATCGCCCGCGCCATCATCGCCGACCTGCTCGTCGGGTTCGCCGGCGCCCGCTCGATGACGCTGATGATGACGATCCAGAGCCTCGCGCCGGTGCTCGCACCGGTGATCGGTGGTGTGCTGGCCGGACACGTCTCGTGGCGTGGCGTACTCGGCGTCATCCTGGCGGCAACGGTGCTGCAACTGCTGATGGCGCTCACCTCGGTGCCAGAGACGCTGCCGGCTGCCGACCGTGCCTCGCGTCTGGGCTACCGCGACCTCGTGGGCAGGTTCGGCAAGCCGGCGTTCCTCGCCTACGTCTTCACCCAGGCGTTCGCGTTCGGGTCGCTGATGTCCTACATCTCGAGCTCGTCGTTCGTTTATCAGCGGGTGCTCGGCACGTCGTCGTTCGTCTACGGATTGTGTTTCGCCGTGAACGCACTCGGGATGACGGCCGCCGGGCTGGTGGCGGCGAGGCTGTCGCGGCGGCACGTGCATCCGGCGCATGTCATCCGGGTCGCGGTGCCCGTGCTGCTGGTCGCGTCGGTGTGCGTGCTGGTGGCCGCGCTGTCGTCGGCGCCGGTGCTGCTGGTGGTACCGCTGTTCGTCGCCGTCACCGCGGTCGGGTTCGTGATGGGCAACAGTGCTGCGTTGGCCATGGAGCACACCCGTGATGCAGCCGGCGCCGGCAGTGCTGTGTTGGGCGGGGTGATGTTCTTGGTCGGCGGCGGCGTCTCGCCGTTGGGCGGGCTGGCCGGCGACGACACCGCGGTGCCGATGGCGTGCGTGATGGTGTGCTCGGCCGTGGTGGCACTCATCTGCTTCGGCTTGGCCCGCCGCAGTGCGGCCCGCAACCCGGAAGGGGAGGCGGCGTTCGCCACGCGCGCCTGATGGCTGCCAGCCGCAAGGGCCGACGGAAGCTCAGAGAGCGCGTCGCTGCGCGGCCGAGGCGAATCCGAGCCAGGTGTGCCGGTTGCCGGCCCAGCACCAGCCGACCTTGGGGGCGCCCTTGCGCTCCCGGCCGTCGCGGCCCGTTCCGCCGGAGATCCAGATCGCCGGAGTGCGGGAGTCCAGGCGGCCGTTGGGCTTGCGCAACCGCGAGCCGATGGTCATGAAGCAGTGGTTCGGTTCGAGCCGATCGGGTTGCTGCAGCAACCACGCGATGCCTTCGGAGACGGTCAACGGCGTGCGCCCGGCGCCGGTGATCGCCGGCAGCGCCTCATCGGGACTCCAGTTGGCCATCTCGTCGCCCCGGTCGAGGCCGCTGATCAGGTAGAACGGGGTGTCCGGGAGGTCGACACCCGGGATCGGACCGAACTGGTCGAGGTCGGTCATGTCGACGACGACGAAGCCCGGCTTGTCTGCGCGGTTCACCAGCGGGGCGAGCGCCGACGGGGTCACGAGAGCGGGTCCCGGTACCAGCAACGCGTCGTCCACCTCGACACCGGCCACGGCATCGTGGATGGCCGAATCCGGCAGCCCGGCGAGTTGGCCGAGCCCGAGTTCGACGAGGCGGCGCGCCTGGGTGGTCAGATCCGGGAGCGCGAGCGCGGCGGCATGCATCCCGCCGAGGGTACCCCTGAGCCGAGCGCCAACCGTGATCGAACGCGACCGAAGCCCGCCGTCGGTGGCGACGGGCCTCGGCTCGAGATGTTGCTCAGCCGGTGACTGTGGCGGTCACCTGCAGGTACTCCCATCGCATGACACCGTCGTTGAGATGGGAGTCGGCGAGACCGGCGATCGCGGCGTCCAGTTCGGCCGCGCGGTCGGTGTCGTCACCGACGGTGCGGTACGCCGCGATGGTGGGCCCGTACGACGCCTTGAAGAAGTCCCGGAATGCGGCGCCATCAGCGAAAGCGGTCACCTCGAGGGTGGCGGTGGTGGCGGTGAGATCGGTGACCCGTTCGCCGAACAGACCGGCCACATGCGTGGCATCGCCCCACAACACACCAGGCTTCGTCCCCGGCGGGGGAGGCGGTGCGTAGGGCTTCATCACCGTGAACAGCTCGCCGATGAAACCTGTTGGTGTCCAATTGATCAGCCCGATCCGACCCCCCGGCCGGGTGACCCGCGTGAGTTCGTCGGCGCACTCCTGGTGGTGCGGTGCGAACATGACGCCGACACACGACACCGCGACGTCGAAGGCGTCGTCGTCCAACGGAAGGTCCTCGGCATCTGCTGTGCGCCAGACGATTCCGAGATCAGGGAAGCGGCTCTCGCCGGTAGCCAGCAGCTCCGGGGTGAGGTCCGTGGCGACCACGGGGGCTCCGGTCCGCGCGGCCGGTACGGCCACATTGCCTGCGCCGGCAGCGATGTCGACCACCTTGTCGTCGGCGCCGATGCCGGTGGCAGTCACCAGCCGAGGCCCCAGGTCGGCGATGACGTCGGCTACTGCCGGGTAGTCGCCGGATGCCCACATCGCGCGATGGCGTTGCTTGATCGCGGTGTCGGTGGTGATGCTGTCGATTGTCATGAACTCGTCTCCTGGTGATGATCGTGATGTGGTGTGCTCGGCCAATGCGGCCGGGCGTGTGGTGCCCCATCACCATCGCGCGGTCCGGTCGGGGCATCTAGATCAAGATCTGAACCACCGCAGGTTCACAATCTGTACTAGTCAATCGGCGCACGCGGGTGTGTACTTGAACGCGGCGGATCAAAGGCGGTGTGCGATGACCTCGTATGGACAGTTCTGTCCGGTAGCGAAGGCGATGGAATTGCTCGACGAACGGTGGACGATCCTCGTCGTGCGTGAACTCCTGCTGGGCAGCAGGCATTTCAACGACCTACGACGCGGGGTGCCCAAGATGTCGCCGGCGTTGCTCACCAAACGGCTGCGCACGCTGGAACGTGCCGGGGTGATACGACGATCTGAGGTCGGCGGCCGGTCGACCTATGCACTCACCGAGAAGGGCCAGGAACTCCATGAGGTCGTCACTGCCCTGAGCGCGTGGGGTATTCGGTGGATCGGCGAACTCGGCGACGCCGACCTCGACCCACATCTACTGATGTGGGACATCCACCGGTCGATGCCGATCGAGCGGTGGCCGCGTCGCCGTGCGGTGCTCGAGTTCAGCTTCCGCGACGTCATCGGCAAGGCCGGCTCATGGTGGCTGGTGGTGAGCGACGGGGTCCCGCAGGTCTGCGACTTCGACCCGGGCTATGAGATAGACGGCACCGTGGTCACCGATCTCCGTACGCTGACCGAGGTGTGGCGCGGCGATATCGACTGGCGGACTGCGCTGTCCGACAACACGATCACCATCATGGCGCCGGCCGAGGTCCGTCGCGAGGTGCCCGCCTGGATCGGGCAGAGCGAGTCGGCGGCGATACCCCGCCCGGCCTGACGACGGTCGACGATCAGAGCCAGTCGCGTCGGCGGAAGGTGACGTACAGGGCGCACACGATCGCGACGATCAACACAGTGCTCGTGACGAATCCGAGGGTGCGCTCGAATCCGGGGAAGGGTACGTTCTGCCCATAGAAACCGGTGATCGCGGTGGGCACCGCGATGATCGCGGCCCATCCGGTCAGCTTCTTCATCACCGAGTTCAGTCGCGCGTCGGCCAGCGACAGGTTGGTCTCGAACACGGTGGTGATCATGTCCCGAACCGATTCGGTCCATTCGGCCGCACGCAGCGCATGATCGTAGAGGTCGGAGAAATGCGGGTCGAGCTCGGACGGGGCGTTGTTCTCGAAGCGGCGTCGCTGGATACTGCCGATAACCTCGCGCATCGGCAGGATGACCCGACGCAGCAGCACCAGATCCTTACGCAGATCGTAGGTATGGCGTTGCAGCGTGCGGGCCGCTACCTTCTCGTCGAACAGCGAACCCTCCAGCGACTCCACCGCGTCGTCGAGCCGCTGCACCGCATCGAAGTGCCCGTCGACGACCACATCGAGCAGCCCGTGCAGCAACGCGCCGATGCCGTACTGCTTGCCGCCCATCTCATCCCACCGCGACACCACCTCGTCGATGTCGAAGCCCTCCGATAATCGCACGGTGATCAACGTGTTGTCCTTGATGAACATCGAGATCCGATGCAACTCGAATTCGTCGGCCCGCTCCGTCGGGTGCGCCATGTCGGGCGATGTGCCCTCCGCCGAGGTGATGGTGACCGCGTAGACCATCAGAAACGTGTGGTGCTCGTAGGCGACGGTCTTCACTCGTTCGGCCTTGGCGGTGGTGTCCTCGATCGCGAACGGGTCGAGGTCGAGTTCGTCGGCCAGTGCGGCCATCGTCTCGTGGCTCGGGCACTCGAGGTCGGCCCAGATCAGTTCGTCGGCGTGTCCGATGTGATCGGAGATGGCGCTGAGTTCGAATCCGTCGACCTTCTCGCCGCCGCGCCAGATCTGGCCGCGCACATGTTCTCCCATGCCCATATCCTGCCATCGGTACCGCAGATGGCAGGATCGCTGCATGGCTGCGCGGATTCCGTCTCTCACCGGTATCCGCACCATCGCCGCACTCGCGGTGTGCCTGACCCACGCGGCATTCTGGACCGGGCATTACACCGACGATTTCGCCGGGCGTCTGCTGTCGCGATTCGAGATCGGTGTCGCGTTGTTCTTCGTCCTTTCCGGCTATCTGCTGTTCTCGCCGTGGGTCGATGCGCTCGCAGGTCGGCGCGGCCAGCCGTCGGTGGGCCGCTACTTCTGGCATCGGGCGCGACGCATTCTGCCGGCCTATTGGCTGACGGTTTTGGCGGTGTACGCGTTGTTCCTGGTGTACACACCGCCGGATGCCGCGCCCACCGGCACCGGCTGGTCGGGGTTCGCCCGCAACATGACCCTGACGCAGGTGTACGGCCTTGGCCACCTGCATTCGGGCCTGACCCAGATGTGGAGTCTGGCCGCCGAAGTGGTGTTCTATCTGGTGCTGCCCGTCATCGCCGGAGGTCTGACGCTGATCTGCCGGCACCGCTGGCGGCCGGATCTGCTGATCGTGGGACTGGTGGCGTTGATGTCGGTCTCGCCGATCTGGTCGGTGGTCGTCGCCGGCAGCACCGATCTCAGCCCGACCGCGCGGTTGTGGGCGCCGGCCTTCTTCGGGTGGTTCGTCGCGGGAATGCTGCTGGCGGTGGTCGGCCGCCTCGTCTCGCGCTGGGACCCGACGATCTCGGTGGCGGTGGCTGTCGGGCCGTTCTTGCTGAGCGGCACCGCGATCGCGGGTGAGCCGACCATCACCCCGACCACCGCGTCGGCGACGATCGTCAAACACCTCCTGTACGTGGTCGTCGCGGTCGGCGTGATCGGACCGCTGACGATCCGGGGCGGTGACGGACGCGACTGGTGGGCGCGGCTGTGTGGCAGTCGACCGATGGTGTGGTTCGGCGAGATCTCCTATGAATTCTTCCTCGTTCACCTCGTCGTACTGGAGGTGGTCATGGACCTGATCGGATGGCGGGTGTTCTCCGGTTCCACCGCGGTAGCCTTCCTGCTGACGTCGGCGATCAGCGTGCCCGTGGCCTGGCTGTTGCGCCGCATCACCCGGCCGATCACGCACGCGCGCACGCCCGAGCCGCTCGTCGAGCGCGGGTAGGATCGGCGGGACAGGACGGCGGATCCGGGTGGGAATCGAGGATTGACTGGAATGGTCGACAACCGGCGTCCCGGCGTTCCTGCCGGGACCACGACAGATGACGAGTTGCGCACGTGGTGCGATCAATCGCGGGTACCGGGTGAACGCCCGGAGCTCACCGACACCGCAGCCACCCTGATCGCATCGGGCTTCCTCACCCCCGCCGGACGCGCCATCGTGGTGCGCCGGATCTCTACCGGCCTGCCGTTGCCGGTGCTACCCGGCGGCTTCGGCGATCTGCGGAGACTGCAGCGGGCCATCGCCCAGGCCGAACAACAGTTGGACAACCCGATGGTGCCCGGCGTCGTGGCCGCCGTGATGCGCAACCGCATCAATGGTCTGCATCGCAAACGAGACGACGCCCGCAAACACATCGTGACGGCCAAAGGTGTGTTCGCCGGTGGGACCCGCGCCATCCGGCGGGAGCGACGCGAGAACGTCTACCTCGAGATCGAGGAGCGGGAGCGGTTGTTCGCGGGATTGTTGTGCACTCCCACCCCCAACGTGCACACCTCGGGCTACATGCGCCGCGCCGGGACCGCTGCCTTCGACCGCTTGGCCGGTGTCGTCGGTCAGGTGGCGTCGAAGTCCGGATATCCGCAGGCCGGTGAGTGGGCAAGCCAGATCTTGGCCCCCGATCGCGAGGAACCGGCGCCGGCGGCGTCGGCGACCGCCGGTGCGGCGACGTTCGTCGACGGCTACGAGACGCTGCTGTTCGTGGCGGGGCACTTCTACGACCGGATCGTCGGCAACCCGGCCTGGCTGTCGGATCATTTCGAACTGCAGCGCACCCAGGTGAACCTGCACGCGGAACTCGCCGAGATCGCCGCGGACGTCATCGCGCTGCGTGCGGTGCGCATCGATCTGGACCGGGCCAAGCGCAACGGGGGTTTCGACCAGTCCTTCGCCGAACACATCGACCGGCGGGAGAAGACGCTGCGCCCGGTGTGGACCGAACTGATCGACCGGGTGCAGGCGCTCGGCGATGTCGCCGCAGTCGTCGAGTCCGCGGCCGTCGAACTGCGGGTGCTCGCGGAGTACAACCGGACCACCACCATCGATGACCGGATCGGCGAACTCATCGCTCGCTCCGGTGACCGGGAGATGTCGGTGGACAACACCAAACGACTCACCGAGCAGGTGCGCAGCGGTGAAGAGCAGCTCCGCATCTATCGGGATGTGTTGCAAGGCAACATCGCTCGGCTCTCACCGGGTGCCGCGCACGAACTGCCGGCGCGCTACGAGCCGTCCTGAGCCCGCATCCAGGATCGTAGGTATCCCTTCTCCGTGGGGCTCAGTCGGCGCAACGTGTGCGCCTCGGTGTCGACGACGGCCATCTGGGTGCTCGCCACGCACGCGGCCTTCGCCGTCTGGTCGTCGTCGGATGCCCGGATCTCGTAGCCGATGGTGAAGTCCACCGAACGATGGCCGGTGATCCACATGCCGACCTGCAATGGGGTGTCGTCGTGGCGCAGTTGGCGTTGATATCGGATCTCGACGTGCACGATCATCGCGCTCATGATCAGCGCGGCGACGTCGTCGTCGGACTCGGCGACACTCCTGGCCGCCATCAGCCATTCGATCCGTGCCTCTTCCATCAGCGTGACCATCCGGGCGTGATTGACGTGACCGAACGCGTCCATGTCCGACCAGCGCACCGGGACCCGCGCGACGAACGCGAAGCCGTCGGCATCGAGACCGGCGCCGGTCGCGGCGGCCGAATTGTGTGACTCGGGCATCAGCGGTCTCCTGGTTGGTGATCCCCCGGAGCCTGCGCCCGGGGAATCTGCCGGCGTGCGCCGGCGCGACCTGCAGCATAGTGTCGGGGTTCCGGAAGGCGCCTACCGATCAGTACTCTGGTCGCAGGACGCCGCGGTTCGATGGGGAGCGCCGCGATCCGTAATTTTCGGACGACCCGCACGACGAAGTCGCGGGCGGCACGTCGTGTTGTGAGGGATGACATGCGGAAGTCGTATCGGTGGCCGGCGGTGGTCGCCGCCGTACTCATCGGAGTGCTCGCTGCGCCCGGGGTGGCGCACGCGGACACCAAGGTCGCCGAGATCTCGAAGTCGTCGAAGCTGAGCCCGCTGCGGACCGACATCTGGGTGGACTCCCCATCCATGGGCGGCAAGGTCAAGGTCTCGGTACTCACGCCGCAGTATTCGTCGGGGCCGCGTTCGACCGTCTACCTGCTCGACGGGGCCGACGCCGGCGAGGACGTCAGCGATTGGATCACCAAGGGCAAGGCCGGCAAGTTCTTCGCCGACAAGAACGTCAATGTGGTGTTGCCGACCGGCGGCGCGGGCAGCTTTTACACCAACTGGGTGCAGCGTGACGCCGCCCTGGGCAAGCCGCAGTGGGAAACGTTTCTGACCAAGGAACTGCCCCCGCTGATCGACGACCGCTTCGACGGGACGGGCCGCAATGCGGTGGTCGGCCTCTCGATGGGCGGGCAGTCGGCGTTCACCCTGGCCATGCGCAACCCGAGCCTCTACAGCGGGATCGCCTCGCTGAGTGGCTGCCCGCCGGTGTCGGGGCCGGTGAACGAGAGCTACGTCCGCACCACCGTCGCCAAGAGTGGCGGTGACGCCACCAACATGTGGGGGCCGTTCGGCTCGGCGAACTGGGATGCGCACGATCCCAGCAAGCATCTCGACAAGCTCCGTGGCAAGGACATCTTCATCGCAGCGGGTTCCGGGGCGATCGGGCCCCGCGATCTCACCGCGCCCTACGATCCCGAAGATGGACCGCGTGAGGCGGTGACCGCCGCCGGATCGGCGCTCGAACTCGGCGCGTGGCGCTGCTCGTTGGAGTTCGCAGCGACGCTGCGCGCCAACAATGTGGCCTTCACCGACGGCTTCCGGCTGATCGGCACCCACAGCTGGATCTATTGGGAGCAGGATCTTGCGAAGGCCTGGCCCACCATCTCTCGCGGCCTCTGATCAAAAAACCAAGGTGCGGCGACCTCAGGATTTCGTCCGCGCCGCCCACTGCTCGGCGAAGCGCAGGAAGACGTCGTCCTCGGCCGGGTGGGTGACCGTGACCCGGACACCGTCGCCGGCGAACGGACGCACCACCACCCCTGCCTCGACGCAGGCCTGCGCGAACTCGATCGTGTCGTCGCCGAGGTTCAGCCACACGAAATTCGCCTGCGAATCGGGCACCCGATAGCCGAGATCGCGCAGTCGGCCACTCACCCGAGTGCGTTCGGCGACGACTGCGTCGGTGCGGGCCAGCAGTTCGTCCTTGGCGGCCAGCGAGGCCAGCGCAGCCTGCTGGGCGACGCTGTTGACCGAGAACGGGACGTGCGCCTTGCCGAGCGCGACGATCACCTCCGGGTCGGCGAGCGCATAGCCGACCCGCAACCCCGCCAGCCCATACGCCTTGGAGAACGTGCGTAACACCACCAGATTGCGGAACTCGCGCCGCAGTTCGAGGGCGTCATAAGCCTGCGACGGACCCAGCCGCAGGTATTCGAAGTACGCCTCGTCGAGCGCGACGATGATGTCCGACGGCACGGTACGCAGGAACTGACGCAAGGCGTCGGCCTCCACGACCGTTCCTGTGGGATTGTTCGGGTTGCACACGAAGATCAGCCGGGTGCGGTCGGTGATCGCGGCCGCCATCGCCGGCAGGTCGTAGGTGAGGTCCGACGTCAGCGGCACCTGCACGGGCGTCGCACCGGCGACCCGGGTCGCCAACGGATAGGTCTCGAAGGAGCGCCAGCCGAACACCACCTCGTCGCCGGGTCCACTGGTGACGGTGATCAGGTTCTGGCACAGGATCACCGACCCGCATCCGACTTGGACCTCGGACTCGGTGACACCGAGCTTCTTGGCCAGGGCTGCGGTGAGCTCCACCATGCCGTTGTCGGGGTAGCGGTTGACGGCGGCCGCTGCCGCCCCGATGGCCTCGCGCACGCTGGGCAGTGGGCCCTCGGTGACTTCGTTGCTCGCCAGCTTCACCGCGCCGGGGAACGTCTTGCCGGGCACGTAGACGGGCAGGTCGGCAAGGTCTTCTCGGATACGCAAAGCCACCCGTCAAATGTAGTTGTGTGGCCGTGGTCAGGTCGCAGCCGGTCGGCCGTAGTCGCGGTTTGCTTCGTGGCGCACAGTGTGTGTAACCTTTCGCTTCGGCAGTTCGAAAGGACTCCGCCAAGGAGGCGTGCCAGAGCGGCCGAATGGGACTCACTGCTAATGAGTTGTCTCGCTAACACGGGACCGGAGGTTCAAATCCTCTCGCCTCCGCCGACCTACGGTCACGCCGACCGTGGGAGTACAACTGAATAGCACGCGCCCGTAGCTCAACGGATAGAGCATCTGACTACGGATCAGAAGGTTTGGGGTTCGAATCCCTACGGGCGCACTCGACACACGCCCCGTCACCATCAGGTGACGGGGCGTGTGTCGTTTTTGCGGAACCGCTCGCTCGGGAACCTGTGCACATCCCGGATCGAATTACACACATGTGAGTAGATTCTGTGGACAACTCAGACACAGCGGTCACCGCCGTTGTCGAACCTGTCAGGGCCTTACGATCACCGGGTGTCGAGTACCCCACGGATAATCGTTGTCAGCGGCGTCGTCATCCGGGACCGGCGTGGACACCTGCTCACCGTGCGCAAGCGGGGGACGTCGCGGTTCATGCTCCCCGGCGGAAAACCGGAGACATCGGAATCGGCGGTCGCAGCGGCGTCGCGCGAGTGCGAGGAGGAAGTGGGTCTCGTCATTCCGCCACACCGGTTGCGCTGCTGGGGGGAGTTCCGATCCGCGGCGGCCAACGAATCCGGATTCGAGATCGAGGCAACAGTATTCGGCTACGACGGTGTCGTCGACGAACTCACGCCTTCCGCTGAGATCGCCGAGATCCGTTGGCTTGACGTCGAGGACAGGCCGTTGCCCGAGGATCTCGCGCCGCTGCTGATCGACCATGTGATCCCGGCGCTCTGAACACCGGTTCGATCCGAGTGCGGAAACGGCACGGAAGAGTTTCGCAGGATTCACCGATCGCAAGCCCATCTCCGTTATCGTGACTCGCGAGATCGATGTCGTGACGTTCACCCGAAAGGTTCAGGCATGAACTCGTCCTCACCCGTCGCAAAATTGGCTGCGGAATTGTTCGGCACGTTCTGGTTGGTATTCGGCGGCTGTGGTTCAGCGATCTTCGCTGCCAAACAGATCGCGGAGGCCACCGATGGCGGCGACAACTATCAAGTCGGCATCGGCTACCTCGGTGTCGCGCTCGCCTTCGGTCTGACCGTGGTCACCATGGCCTACGCGGTCGGCCACATCTCCGGCGGACACTTCAATCCGGCGATCACCCTCGGCGCGGCGGTCGGCGGCCGGATCGCGTGGAAAGATCTGCCGGGCTACTGGATCGCGCAGGTGGTGGGTGGACTGCTCGCCGGGCTCCTGCTCCTCGTGATAGCAAGCGGCAAAGACGGATTCGACCGTATCGGCGGGATGGCCGCCAACGGGTACGGCGAGAACTCGCCGGACGGGTACTCCCTGCTGGCGGTGCTCATCGCCGAAGTCCTGCTGACGGCGTTCTTCCTGCTCGTCGTGCTGGGTACCACCGGCGGCAAGGCGCCCAGCACGTTCGCCCCGCTGGCCATCGGCCTGTGCCTGACCCTGATCCACCTGATCTCGATCCCGATCAGCAACACGTCGGTGAATCCGGCGCGATCCACGGCCGTGGCCTTCTTCAACGGAGACGGGGCGCCGGCCCAGCTGTGGCTGTTCTGGCTGGCGCCGTTGCTCGGCGGACTCATCGGCGGCCTGCTCTACCCGCTGCTGTTCGAGGACGGCAAGCTGAAATTCGGTGGGCAGGGAGCCGACCCGCAACGGGCCGAGGCGACGGCGCGGTAAGTCGATCAAGTGATCCGGGGGCCTGGGACGGTGGCGGCGGTGACATCCGGGCCGACGTAGTGTCGAAGAGTGGGCGTAGGAGCCCACGACCGGCGCAGTGCCGGTCGACGACACGACGGGAGGCCGACGATGGGAGATCCCACCGGAACGCCGCCCCGGTCGACACCACCGCCAACGGATGATCTCTATCGGACACCGATCTACGGCCAGCTGTATCCGCCGCTCGGCTATGCCCCGGACGGCACACCGATGTTCGTTCCTGGCCAACCGGCCGGTGCATCCGGACAGGCATCCCACGGCGACTCACCGACGGGCACACCACCCGGCGCACCTGACGATGGCGTACTCGCCGACGGGGCCCGGCCGTACGAGCGCGGCGAAGGAGTCGACGCCCCGCGCCGGCCGCCGTCGGATCGACGTCTCGTCGGTCTTGTGGCGCTCGTCGCGGTCGCAGCGCTCGGGCTGCTGGCCTTGACGGTCGGCCGCGCTGCGCTGCGTGGCGACGAACCCGTCACCCAACCGACGTTGCCGATGGTGATCTCCGAACTACCCACTCAGCCGCCGACCGCAGCACCCGGCGCGCCCGGGGGGCCCGGTGATTCGGCGCGTACCGCGGGCAAGGAGGTCACCTACGAAGTGGCCGCCAGCTCGCCGAGCACGATCCTCTACGTCGACGATGTGGGTCTGCGTACGACGGTCGGGGCGTCGGCGGCCTGGACCGTCACTTTCACCGGCTCGGCCAATCCGCTCCGGGTGCTGGTGCTCGCCGGCGAGGGTGAAGCGCGATGCACGATCACCGTTGATGGCCGCGTGGTCGCCGAGGATCGGATCACCGCGCAGTCACCGCGCCGGACCGTTTCCTGCCGGGCCTGAGGTGAGCGTGGTCACCGATCAGGGGCGTCAGCCTGCCCATCGAGTGTGTACGCCGGTGCCCAGGTCGCTACCGTAGATCCGTGAGTGCTTCGCAAACTGCTTCCGAGAACACCGCCGGGTCGGGCGGCTCGTCGACGGCGCCCGACCTCAAGACGATGGTCACCTGGCGCGGCGAGGGCGCTGACCGGCTCGAACAGGTGCGCCTGTTGGTCAACGGCGCCCGGATCAAGGCCTACGGCCGCATCATTGCCGCAGCCACCGACGCCCACGAGGCGTTCTCGGCGTCCTACGAACTCGTCACCAACGACAGCGGCGTCACCAAACGTCTGTCGCTGCATCTGGTGCGAGCGAGTGGCGAAACACAGATGGCGATCACCCGTGACGGTGAGCACAACTGGTTGGTCCAGACCACCGACGGCACGCAGCGCAGCGACTTCAATGGTGCCGAGGACATCGACCTCGCGTTGTCGCCGATGTTCAACGCCCTGCCGATCCGTCGTCATGGGCTGCACCGGGGCGGCAGCGAGATCGACGTTCCCGTGGTCTACCTGTATCTGCCCAGCGGAACAGTGGAGCCGGCCACCCTGCACTACACCCCGACCGCCGACGGGATCGACGTCGTGTCGCCGATCGTGACGTCGTCGCTGACGGTGGACGACAATGGATTCGTTGTCGACTACGCGGGCCTGGCCACCCGGGTCTGACCCACGGCTCAACCCAGCCAGACGCGGGCCTGGTGCGCCTGGCGCCGTAGCTGCTGAGCCCAGCCCGGCTCGCCGACCTGTACCCCGGTGATCGGCACTGGTTCCGACCCGGCAATCGCTTCATAGGCCAGTCGGGATCGGTGGCCGTCGTCCACCAGGACCTCCACGGTGCCGTGATCGCGCAGCTCGTCGCGTGCGGCCAGCAGCCGGTCGATGGTCTCGCTGAGCACATTCAGCAGTGCTATCCGGTTGGCCTCCAACATCGCCCGTTGCAGGCCCGGGGCCGTCGCGGCGACCCGCGTACCGTCGCGGAAGCTGCCCGCGGCCAGGCGTAGCGCCAGTTCGCTCTCGCCGGCACCCACCGCTGCGGTGGCCGCCGCGGTGAGATGGGGCAGATGGGAGATCGCCGCGACGGCCCGATCGTGCGCGTCGGGCGCGGCCGGCACCACCAGAGCGCCGACCGCGCGGGCCAACGCCGCTACCGCCGACCAGTCGTTCGGATCGGTGCCGTCCTCGGTCGACACCATCCACATCGCATCACGGAACAGATCCGGATCGGTCGCCGACCACCCGGATCGGCTGGTACCGGCCATCGGGTGCCCACCCACGTACCGCACACCCGGGGCGTGGCGGTCGACCGCGTCGGCGACCGCCCGCTTCACACTGATCACATCGGTCAACAGGCAGTTCGGCGCATGCGCGACCACCTCGGTGAGCAGCTCGTCGATCGTGGTGACGGGTGTCGCGAGCACCAGGACGGCGTCGTCGACCGCCGCGCGCTCGAGTGTGGACACCAGGTCGGTGGACGCATCGTGGCCCGACGCGACGGCGGCATCGACGGTCTCCGCCGAACGGTTGTACCCGAACACTCGATGTCCGTCGATCTGCAGTGCACGCATCAGGGAGCCCCCGATGAGTCCGAGTCCGAGAATGCAGATCGATCGGTTCGGTGCGGAGGGGGTGGCAGACGCGGCAGTCACCTCATCACATTCGCACACACAGCGGTGAGGCGGGAACGTCCGGGACCCTGGCGATGCGTCCGGGTCGGTGCGGCGGTGGACCGCGGTGCGGGGGGGAGGGGAGAGGACTTGGGCGGCACGCGGTTAGCGGCTACGGTGACCTGCATGGCAGGTGCCGGCGCGGGTGTAACAGGTGGTCCCAACAAACAGGATGTCAGCGACGAGATCGAGGGGTTCGCGGTCGCCGTTGTGCGCGAGGAGGGCGCGTGGAAGGTCACCGCGCTGAAGTCGTCGGCATTGTCCGATCTCGCCGACGCCGAGAAACAGCTTCGTTCGCTGCGCGCGACGGGCGCCGTCTTCGGGCTCCTCGATGTCGACGATGAGTTCTTCATCGTCCTGCGGCCCACCCCCCAGGGTCCGCGACTGTTGGTCTCCGATGCGACTGCTGGCATCGACTACGACGTGGCCGCCGACGCCCTGGACGCCATGAACATCGAGATCCCGGACCTCGACCCGGACGAACTCGACGATGTGGACCCCTGGGAGGAAGGTGATCTGGCGATCCTCGCCGACCTGGGGCTGCCGGATGCGGTGATGAGCATCATCGTCGGTGACACGGATCTCTACGCCGACGAACAGGTCGGGATGATCGCCGCCCGTCTCGGATTCGCCGACGAACTGTCCAAGGTGCTCGACAAGCTGGGACATTGAGCCCAACCGGTGGCGGGTCGCCGCGCGCGCACTGGGAGACCATGATGCGTGAGGCTCTCGCCGCCGCGGCCGAGGCCGGCGACGACGACATCCCCATCGGGGCGGTGGTGCTGGATCCGGACGGGATCGAACTGGCGCGCGCAGCGAATCGTCGTGAGGCGCTCGCTGACCCGACCGCGCACGCCGAGATCCTGGCGCTTCGTGCCGCCGCGAGCCGCTTCGGGGACGGTTGGCGGCTGTCCGGCTGCACGCTGGTCGTCACCGTCGAACCGTGCACGATGTGTGCTGGCGCGATCACGATGGCGCGGATCGGTGCGCTGGTGTTCGGCGCGTGGGAGCCGAAGACCGGCGCTGTCGGCTCACTCTGGGATGTCGTCCGCGATCCACGGCTGGCGCATCGGCCGGAGGTCGTCGGCGGGGTGCTCGAAGCGCAGTGCCGCGACCTGATGCTCGACTTCTTCCAACCCCGACGGACCTGAGGTGCGCGGCGCCCTGAAGTGCGATTTCAGGGTGAATCTCAGGGTCCATGGGCGCGCTTCCTCTGGCAGATTGGAGCCATGGGCGCGCACGGTGCCGTGTGTGCCACCCAACAAACCGAGGAGTGGCCATGTCCGATGCGACCGACAAGATCAACGAGGTCGTCGACACCGTCCGGGACAAGATCAACGAGTTCGCGGCCAGCGACAGCGTGCACGACGCGGTGAACACGGTCCGGGACAAGATCGACGAGTTCGCGGCCAGCGACACCGTCCAGGGAGCCGTCGACACCGCGAAGGAGAAGTTCGGCGAGATCGCCGAGAACGAGAAGGTGCAGGAGGCCGTCGCCGTCGCCCGGGAGAAGGCAGGGGAGTTCAAGGATCGCCTCGGCGGGTCGGGTTCGCACTGACCTGCGGTTGTGGAGAGGTTTGAGCTTCCATGGCACGGTGGTAAGTGCTCTCGTAACCTGGGGCATCCGGTCCCGGGACTCTCACGGAGGAGGCAGTTCATGGGTATCGAGGACGACGCCAAGAACAAGGCCGAGGAAATGAAGGGACGCGGTAAAGAAGCTGCCGGTTCCCTCACGGACAACGAGGACCTCAAGCAAGAGGGCAAGAGCGACCAGGGCATCGCCCAGGGCAAGCAGAAGGTCGCCGACGCCGCTGATGCCGTCAAGGGCAAGGTCGACGACGTCAAGAACAAGCTCACCGGTAACTAGCGCCCTAGGTCGCTCTGACCAGCCAATTTAGGCTCAGGCGTCGACTGCGGTACAGTCTTCCGCGGTGGCGTGTCCGAGCGGCCGAAGGTGCAGCACTCGAAATGCTGTGTGCGGTAACCCCGTACCGAGGGTTCAAATCCCTCCGCCACCGCAGCGAACGGCCCCTCATCTATCCAGGTGAGGGGCCGTTTCGTATCTCAGCTGTGGTGCATCGAGTGTGTTCTACGTCACGAAAACCTGTCAAAATTCTCGCGCTTTTTTGACCTGTTCGTCGGACATGTCAAGTCTCTTGCTAAGTCTCTAGAGGCTCCTCGCGAGCCAAGACACTCAGAAACTCGCGATTGATGAAGAGTCGGTCGCGCCCCACCCTGCGGTCCTCGAGCAGGCCGGCGTCCACGAGAGCACTGAGCCAGCTCGTGGCGGTAGGCCGTGAGATGTCGCATCGCTCCATGACACTGTTGATTCGGCAGTACGGTTGCTCGAACAGGAGCGACTGGAATTCTGAGTGTGCCGCCCCTTTGGAGGTGGCGCGCGAACGCCTCCCGAAGCTCTCCTGGAGTTCGTGGATGGCATCGATCTTGCGCAGCGTGATCTGCGATGTGCTTTCGATGCCGGTCAGGATGTAGAGCACCCACTGCTCCCAGGCTTGCTCGGAGGTTACGGCTAGCAGGAGTCGGTAATAGTCGTTCTTGGTGTCGATGATGTAGCGCGAAAGGTACAGGACCGGCATCCGCAGGAGCCCTGCCTCAACCAGCATCAACACGTTCAAGATTCGTCCTGTCCTGCCGTTGCCGTCCGAGAAGGGGTGGATCGCTTCGAACTGGTAGTGGGCGGCCGCCATGCGGACGAGCGGGTTGAGTCCATCGTTGTTGTGAACAAAGCGCTCCCAATCGGCCAGCTTGTCCTCGATCAGGTCTCGGCCTTCTGGAGGGCTATAGATGACCTCGCCCGTTGCGGGGTTGGCGATCCGTGTTCCGGGAATGCTCCGAATCGTCATCTCGTGACCCTTGATGATGCTGCACACCGTCAACGCGGTTGAGGCGGTGAGTCCACGCTCCTGCGTGCGAGTGAAACCGGCGTGTAGTGCTGTGCGATAGCGCAGGGTTTCGCGAGTAGCGGGATCGGTGGACGCCGCTCCGTCGTCGTCAACGTGGCGAAAAAGCTCGTCGGTCGTGGTCACGATGTTCTCGATCTCAGAACTGGCCTGTGCTTCGAGGACCGGTATCGAGTTGATCAGCACGGCGGGGTTAGGCATCGACACGGCGGCCTGGTCCAGTTTCGCGAGCGCAGTACTTGCGCCGATCGCGGCTTTTAGTACGGCCCGGGATTCGAGGCTGTCCGGGGTTGGCGGTAACGGCAGTGCGTTGTACGGCTCTTCAGGCTGCCAGGACATGCTGGGACTCTTTCACGAGACTAGCGACGTGTGAAAATATCGGACAGATTTTTACACGTTTTGTGAACATGTGAAGAGTTTTTCGCAATGCCGCTCGCGCCCAGTACCACCTCCGATCCGCTCCGGACACCGCCTCCGTCCGGCCCGGACGGTTCATTCTCACCCTCTGAGCTGGTCGGATGCGGTCCGGTTCAGGCGGATGACTGGCCGGCGGTGCCACTGTGGTTCTCGTGCCGAAACGCGGCACACACGATGGATCAACGAAAGGGTGAACCAATGCTCACCGGACTCACCCAGTTCTTCAACGACGCCTACCTCTTCGGCGGCGACCTGCTGAGCGTGGCGATCAACCTCGCTGCCTGATCGAGAACGCAGGCTGCTCGAGTAGCAGATATCGGCCCGCATTCTCCTGGGCCGGCCGAGCCCGGTGCGCAGAGCTCGTCCAGTTTCGTGAGGTAGGCGCCCGCGGCCGCATCGTCGAACGGCGCGACAAAGATCTCTTCGAGTTGGTCGACGGCCAGCACATATGGCTTCGACTCCACGGCTCGATCCCGTATCCACGCATCGAGGTGACCGGCGGGCACCGCGGTCGGAGTCACCAGCAGTACGTCGACGTCGTCTCGGATCCGCGCGGCGAAGCCGGCTTGCAGCAGCGGCGACTTCCTCGCTCCGGACGAGTCCAACAAAACCAACAGCTCACCGGCAGAGCTGGTGTCGACGATCGCGCCTGCTGCGCACGTTCCCAGAGTTTTCGCCAGTTGGTCGCCGAATACTGCCCGGGCGCGGGCGCTGACGGCCTTCAGCGGTGGGGAACCGGCATCGGAGTACAGGACGTCGAGGCGGCGCGCCAGTTCGGCGCGCGGGTCGGCGTCGGTCGGAGCGTTCACCCGCTGAGCTGATCAGCCATTCCCGGGCGCAGCAGCGCCGAGATCTCGTCCCACGGCACGGTGACCGGCAGCCAGTCACCCAGCGCGTGGACCACCGGGACATATGTGTGGAAACCGTTGGCCAACGGAACCCAGTTCAGGAAGTTGTCGACATCGGGGTGGGTCGGATCGACTCGCGGATCTATCCGGGCCACGGCGGCCGCCAATTGTGCTGCGGCGGCGTCGGTGTCGACAAACACGTCGTCGAACAGGATCGGTTGGGCGGTGTGGGCGTCGATGGTGATGGTGGCCACGTGGTTGTTCGGGTGGGCGGCGCCCTGCGCGTACGTCGTGAAGATCGCGGTGCCGGCGACCACGTCGTCGGTGATGGTGGTGATCCGGCTGCGTTCGTCGTCGGCCAGCGAGCCGTCGGAGACGGTGGTGTCGGTCAAGCCGGTCACCACATCGTCGAGGGCGGCGCGCATCCCGGAGTTGAACCGGTCGCGCACCGCGGGTGTGCCGCCATCGACCTGGGGCAGTTGCACATCGTAAGTGGTGCTCGCGCGGCGGCCGTCGGTGCGGAGGAGGGTGGGGCGGACCAGGGTAGGGTGGTATCCGTTTGCCGATGCCGCGGAGTCCGCCGCGGGTTCGTCGGCGAACGATGACTCGGTCAGCGCCACCACCGTCGTCTCCACGGTGCGCGACGTCGGCACGGCTGTCGAGTCGTTGGTGCTGCAGCCGGCCGACATTCCGGTGGCGCACGCCAGCGCCGCCACCACGGTTGCCGCACGCAGAAAGCGCATTCCTGAACTGTAGCCGGGTCGTCCGGCACCGGTCGCACGGTCGGTCACGACAGGAACTGCGCCGCGTTGGCCGCGAGGTCCAGCAGCGGCTGCGGGAAGATCCCCAGTCCGATGGTGACCACAGTGCACACCGCGATCGACGACGTCGTGAGGACACTCGGTTTCACCACGTGAGGGGCGTCCACCGGGACGTCGGCAAAGAACATCGCGACGATGATGCGGACGTAGAAGTAGGCCGCGATGGCGCTGCTGATGACACCGATCACCACCAGGACTCCGGCGCCGCTGCCGGCCGCTGCCGCGAACACGTCGAACTTCGCGATGAAGCCGCTGGTGAGCGGGATGCCGGCGAAAGCGAGCAGAAACATCGAGAACATCGCGCCGACCAGCGGGTAGCGTCGGCCGAGTCCGGCCCACTGTGCGATGTCGGTGGCCTCACGGCCGGACATGTGCGGACCCGACTGGCGATCCGGCTCGCGCACCACCGCCACCGTGGCGAAGGCGCCGAAGGTGGAGAACGCGTACGCCGCAAGGTAGAACATCGTCGCCGCCAGGCCGGCCTCGTCGAAGGCCACCAATCCCAACAGAATGAATCCCGCATGAGTGATCGACGAATACGCAAGCATCCGTTTGACATCGGTCTGGGTCACCGCCATCACGGCGCCGAAGAGCATGGTGGCGATTGCCACCGCCCACACCACGGGCTCCCAATCATCTCGCAGACCACCGAAGGCCGTGTAGAACACCCGCAGCAACGCGCCGAACGCGGCGATCTTGGTGGCGGCCGCCATGAACGCCGTGACCGGCGTGGGGGCGCCCTGATACACGTCCGGAATCCAGGCGTGAAAGGGTACGGCGCCGACTTTGAACAGCAACCCCACCGCCAACAGGCCCAACGCGATCAGTGGCAACACGGTGTCGCCGGCCGGCTCGCGAGCCGCCGCGTCGACCGCCTCGCCGATCGCCCCGAGTTGTAGCGATCCGGTCGCCCCGTAGGCGAAGGCGGCTCCGAACAGGAAGAACGCCGACGCGAAGGCGCCGAGTAGGAAGTACTTGAGCGAGGCCTCCTGCGAGATCAGTCGGCGTCGACGCGCCAGACCGCACAACAGGTACAGCGGCAGTGAGAACACCTCGAGCGCGATGAACATCGTGAGCAGGTCACCGCATGCGGGAAACAGCATCATTCCGCCGACCGCGAGTAACGTCAGCGGAAACACCTCGGTGGTGAGACCACCCGCGCGGGTCGCCTCGAACTCGGCGTCGGTGTTGGGTACCGATGCCCCGGACGGGGTGAACATGTCCGCCTCGACCGACGACAAGGTGGCCTGGGCGGCGGCTCCCGGACCGTCGCTGACCCGTTGGCCCGGTGCCGGTGCGGCCACCACCCGTTCCAGCCGCCGCTCGGCCATGAAGGCCACCGAGGCGATCGCGATCAGCACCAGCAGTCCCTGCAGGAACAGCGTCGGGCGGTCGATGACCACCGCACCGGACATGACGGATTCACCGAGACCGCCGCCGCGGGTCTGGGCGACGGCAACCGTGATGACGGCGACGAGCGCGGCAACGAGACCGCCGAGCGACAACACCAGGTGCGTCGGGTACCGCAGCCGTCGGGGCGCGAACGCTTCCACCAGCACACCGACGACGGCGACACCGAACACGATCAGCATCGGCGACAGTGCGCCGTAGGCGACGCTGGGTGCCTCGATGAGGGCGAGCTGTGCAACCGTCATCACCGGTCTCCCTCCGTCGGTACCACGATGGTGGGTGTGGGGTCCTGCTCACCGATCGTGCTCATCGTGTGTGTGACGGCCGGATCGATGATGTCGAGCAACGGCTTCGGGTAGACGCCGAAGACCAGCAGCAGTGCGAGCAGCGGTGTCACGACCGCCAGCTCCCGCCCGTGGAGGTCACGCATGGGGCGGGTCGCGGCTCCCGGTCCTTCCGCGGATGCCGGTCTCGGGGGGCCGCCCATCATGCGTTGGTAGGTCCACAGGATGTAGATCGCCGACAACACCAGGGCGCTCGCGGCGGCTATGGCGGCCACCGGGTAGCGAGTGAACGTGCCGATGAGGACCAGGAACTCGCTGATGAACGGTGCAAGTCCGGGAAGCGACAGCGTGGCGAGTCCGGCCACCAGGAAGGTGCCGGCCAGAACAGGCGCGACCTTCTGCACGCCGCCGTAGTCGGCGATCAGTCGGCTACCGCGCCGCGATACCAGGAACCCGGCGACCAGGAACAATGCGGCGGTGGAGATCCCGTGGTTGACCATGTACAAGGTCGAACCGGTCTGGCCCTGGCTGGTCAGCGCGAAGATGCCGAGGATGATGAACCCGAAGTGCGAGATCGAGGTGTAGGCGATCAAGCGCATCACATCGGTCTGTCCGATCGCGAGGATCGCGCCGTAGACGATGCCGATCACCGCGAGGGTTGCGATCAGGGGTGCGAAATAGCGTGCGGCATCGGGGAACAACTGCAGACAATAGCGCAGCATGGCGAAGGTGCCGACCTTGTCGACCACCGCCATCATCAACACCGCGCTCGCCGGTGTGGCCGAGACCGCGGCATCGGGCAGCCAGCCGTGCAGCGGCCACAGCGGCGCCTTCACCGCAAACGCGAACATGAAGCCGAGGAACAGCATTCGGACCAGACCGGTGCCGGCGTCGAGTTCTCCGGCGGACACCGCGTCGACGATGACCCGCAGATCGAAGGTGCCCGCCCCGTCGCTGCCGAGCCCGGATCGTGCGGTCACCACGTACAGGCCGATCACCGCGGCCAACATGATCAACCCGCCGAACAGGTTGTACAACAGGAACTTCACCGCAGCGCGGGCACGATCGTTCCCCGCACGGACCCCGAATCCGCCGATGAGGAAGTACATCGGGATCAGCATCGCCTCGAAGAAGATGTAGAACAGCAGGATGTCGATGGCGACGAAACTCATCAACACCATCGCCTCGACCGACAACATCAAGGCCAGATAGATGTGCGGTCCCTTCTGTCTGCGCCCACCCGCATGATCCAGTGACCCGGAATGGTCGGCGTCGTGCCAGCCCGCGAGGATGAGGATGGGCAGCAGCACCGTGGTCAGCAGGACCAGCACCAACCCGATGCCGTCGAGGCCCAACGCGTAGCGCGTCCCGATGGCCGGAATCCAGCGCAGGTCCTCCACGAACTGGTATCGCGCGCCGTCGGCGTCGAAACCGACTGTCAGTCCGAGGGCCACCCCGAACGTGGCCAGCGAAACCGCCAGGGCCCACCACTTGGCGAGGTCGGGGCGGGTGTTCGGCACGGCGAGCGCCGCCACCCCGCCGAGGGCCGGCAGGAGCCACAGGATGGTCAACCAGGGGATGTTCACAGCACATTCACCACCATCACCAGCGCGACGATCGCCAGGGCGCCGGCGAACATCGACAGCGCGTAGGAACGCACGTAGCCGTTCTGCCAGGACCGTACTCGTTGTGACGCCCGGGCGATCGTGGTTCCGACACCGGTGGTCAGTCCGTCGACACCGTCGCGCTCCACCGCGACGAGCCCCGCGGTCAGGTGCTGGCCGGGCGCCATCAGTAGTCGTTCGTTGACGGTGTCGCCGTAGAGATCACGTCGCGCGGCGACGGTCAGGGGCCCGACATCGTCGGGCGCCGGTACGACCACCGGGCGGATCGCGTACTGCCGCCAGGCCAGGCCGATGCCGATGGCCACCACGGCGAGGATGGTCGCCGTCACCACCCATGCCGGCACCGCGAGCTCGTGATGCTCTTCGCCGACCACGGGTTCGAGCCAGTGCACCAGCGAATCACCCCACGCCAAGGCGGCGCCGGCGACCACCGAACCGATGCCGATCAGGATCATCGGGCCGGTCATCACCCCGGGAGATTCGTGCGGATGCGGGGACGGATCGTCGGCCCATCGTCGCTCGCCGAAGAACGTCAGGATCATGACCCGGGTCATGTAGAAGGCGGTGATTCCGGCGCCGAGGAGCGCGGCACCACCCAGGAGCCAGCCGCCGACGCCGCCGGACGCGAAGGCTGCCTCGATGATCGGGTCCTTGGAGAAGAAGCCGGAGAACGGTGGCACGCCGATGATCGCGAGGTAGCCGACCCCGAAGGTGGCGAAGGTGATCGGCATCAGGGTGCGCAGCCCGCCGAAGCGACGCATGTCGGTCTCGTCGTCCATGGCGTGCATCACCGACCCGGCGCCCAGGAACAATCCGGCCTTGAAGAAGCCGTGGGTCAGCAGATGCATGATGGCGAAGGCGTATCCGGCCGGGCCGAGTCCGGTCGCCAGCACCATGTAACCGATCTGGCTCATCGTCGACGCCGCGAGTGCCTTCTTGATGTCATCCTTGGCGCAGCCGATGATCGCGCCGAACAGCAACGTCACCGCGCCGACCACGGCCACGCCCGCCTGTGCCGCGGGCGCGAGATCGAAGATGGGGTTAGAGCGCGCGATCAGGTAGACGCCTGCGGTCACCATGGTGGCGGCGTGGATCAGCGCCGACACCGGGGTGGGGCCTTCCATCGCGTCGCCGAGCCACGACTGCAACGGGACCTGCGCCGACTTTCCGCAAGCGGCCAGCAGCAGCATGAATCCGAGTGCGGTGACCACGTTCTCGCCGACCTGTCCGGCGCCGGCGAACACCGCCTCGAAACTCACCGCACCGACGGTGGCGAACATGATCATCAGCGCGACCGCGAGGCCGATGTCGCCGACGCGGTTGACCACGAATGCCTTCTTGGCCGCAGTCGCCGCGGTCGGCTTGTACTGCCAGAACCCGATCAACAGATACGATGCGAGCCCCACGCCTTCCCAGCCGAGATAGAGGCCGAGATAGTTGTCGGCCAATACCAGCAGCAGCATCGCGGCGAGAAACAGATTGAGGTAGGCGAAGAATCGGCGACGATCCGGGTCGTCGGCCATGTAGCCGATCGAGTAAATGTGGATCAGCGATCCGACCCCGGTGATCAGCAACACAAAGCACATCGACAGCTGGTCGAGTTGCAGTCCGAAGTCAACCTGCAGCTGACCCACGGGTATCCAGCTGAACAGGATCTGGTGCGCGGCACGATCATCGGCGCCACGGCCGAGCATGCCGACAAACATGATCAGTCCCGCCACGAACGACGCCAGCGCGAGTCCGGTACCGAGCAGGTGGCCCCAACGGTCGGTGCGTCGGCCGCCGAGCAACAGAATCGCTGCGCCGATCAGCGGAAGTGCGGGCACCAGCCAGAGCAGGTCGGCGGTCGTCTGGGAGCTCACCGGCACCTCACTATCGCTTCAGCAGGTCGGTGTCGTCGACCGAGGCCGACCTGCGGGCGCGGAAAATGGTCATGATGATGGCCAAACCCACCACCACCTCGGCTGCGGCGACCACCATCACGAAGAACGCGATCACCTGACCGTCGAACGAGCCGTGCATCCGGGCGAACGTCACGAATGCGAGGTTGGCTGCATTGAGCATCAGCTCGATACACATGAAGACCACGATCGCGTTGCGCCGCAGCAGCACCCCGGCTGCGCCGATAGCGAACAGCAACGCCGCGAGGTAGAGGTAGTTCTCTGGATTCATCCGTGGTCCTTCCCGCGTCCTTCGGCGAGTTGTCTACGGATGCTGGGGGATTCGTGACTCGGCGCGACCGCAGATCGGGGACGCAGCGTGGCGTTCACCGACAGATCCGACGGGGTGCCGTCCGGGAGCAGCGCGGGCACGTCGACGGCATTGTGCCGCGCGTACACGCCGGGACTGGGCAGCGGCGTCATGTCGATGCCGTCCCGGAATCGTTGTACTGACAGCTCCCGCTGGGTGCGTCGCGGACCGAACCGTTCCCGATGGGCGAGGACCATGGCGCCCAGCGTGGCCGCGATGAGCAGGGCGCCGGTGAGTTCGAACGCCCAAAGATACTGCACGAAGATGAGCTCGGCGATCGCTTCGACGTTGCCGTCGCCCGCGGTGGCGGGCGCACCGGGAGCGCCGGCCACCGGCGCGCCGACGAACACGGCGAGCGACGCGTTGGCGATCCCGGCGATGAGCAGCACGCCGAATCCGAGTCCGATGAGGACCGCGGCAACGCGTTGCCCGCGCAGCGTCTCCACCAGGGAGTCCGACGAGTCGACACCGATCAGCATCAGCACGAACAGGAACAGCATCATCACCGCGCCGGTGTAGACCACCACCTGCACCACACCCAGGAACAGCGCACCCTGCGCGACATAGAAGATCGCCAGGATGATCATCGTCGTCGCCAGGAAGATCGCCGAATACACGGCCTTGGTGGCGAACACGACGCCGAGAGCACCGATCAGTGCGACCGCCCCCAGCACCCAGAACTGCACGGCCTCACCCGTGCTGGTCGCCGGGAGCGAAGCGAGCGGGACCGATGTCGACGTGCGGGTCAGCTCCGCGAGGAGCGTGGTGGTCACGAGTCCGCCCTCCCCACCAGGCGCCCCTCCTTCGACACCTCACCGCGGTAGTAGTTCTCCTCGGTGGAATCCGGGGCCATCTCGTGTGGCGGCGCCTCGACCCCGGGCGCCAGCGGTGCCAGCAACCGGTCCTTCTCGTAGATGAGGTCGGCGCGGTTGTCGTCGGCGAGTTCGTAGTCGTTGGTCATTGTCAACGCCCGGGTGGGGCAGGCCTCGATGCACAGACCGCAACCGATGCACCGCAGGTAGTTGATCTGGTACACCCGGCCGTAGCGTTCGCCCGGCGAATACCGCTCCTCGTCGGTGTTGTCGGCACCCTCGACGTAGATCGCATCGGCCGGACACGCCCAGGCGCACAGTTCGCACCCGATGCACTTCTCCAGTCCGTCGGGATGCCGATTGAGTTGGTGGCGGCCGTGATAGCGAGGTGCGGTGGGTGTTTTCTGCTCGGGGTACTGCTCGGTGATGGTGGGCGAGAACATCGACGAGAACGTCACGCCCAGTCCGCTCATCGGCTTCATGAAATCAGGCATCGGTCGTCTCCTTGCGGGGATCGGGCGGCGGGGACATCGGACGCGCCGAGAGGACCTGACCGGGCAACGGGGGCACCGGGAACCCGCCGGCCATCGGATCGAATGCGGGCGGTTGTGCGGCTTTCTCGTCCTCTTCAACTTCCTTCGGCAGTCGCATCAACCGCCACACCGCGTACAACAGCAGCGCGGTCACCACGAGCCCCGCAGCCGCGGAGACCAGCGACCGCGCGAGGTCGTCGTCGTCGGAGGTGCCGATCGCCGCCCGGATCACGGCCACCACCATCACCCAGGTCAGCGATATCGGGATGAGGACTTTCCAGCCCAGATTCATGAACTGGTCGTAGCGCAGCCGCGGGAGGCTGGTGCGCAACCAGATGAACACGAACAGGAACACCCAGACCTTGAGGGTGAACCACAGGATCGGCCACCAACCGGAGTTCGCCCAGTCGAACGCGCTCAGCGGCCACGGGGCCTGCCAGCCGCCGAGGAACAGTGTGGTGGCCAGCGCCGAGACGGTGACCATATTGATGTACTCGGCGAGCATGAACATCGCGAACTTCAGCGAGCTGTACTCGGTGTGGAAACCACCGACGAGTTCGCCCTCGGCCTCCGGGAGATCGAAAGGTGCGCGGTTGGTTTCACCGACCATCGACACCGCGTAGATGACGAAGGACGGCAGCAACAGCAGCACATACCAGTGGTGTTCCTGTGCTGCCACGATGCCTGAGGTCGACATGGTGGCGGCGTCGAGGAACACCGCCGCGAACGTGAGGCCCATGGCGATCTCGTAAGAGATCACCTGAGCGGTGGAGCGCAGCCCGCCGAGCAGCGGATAGGTCGACCCCGAGGACCATCCGGCCAACACGATGCCGTACACCCCGACCGAGGTGATCGCGAGCACATAGAGGACACCGACCGGAAGGTCGGTGAGTTGCAGCGGGGTCTGATGCCCGAACACCGAGACCATGGGGCCGAAGGGGATGACCGCGAACGCCATCACGGCAGGGACCACCGCGATGATCGGAGCGGCGAGGTAGATCGGCTTGTCCACGCCGCTGGGGATGATGCCCTCCTTGAGGGCGAGCTTCACACCATCGGCCAGACTCTGCAACAGTCCACGAGGCCCCACCCGGTTGGGTCCGATCCGGGTCTGCATGCGCGCCATGATCTTCCGCTCGATGAGGATCGCGGCGAGCGGATTCGCCACGAGGAACGCGAACACCGCCAGCGCCTTGAGCCCGATGAGCCACCACGGGTCCTGACCGAAGTCGGCGAGCGTGGGGAAGGTCATGACACCTCCTCGACCGTCGCGATGGTGACGACGTCACCGGCCTGCGCTCGCAGGTCCGCGGTCACCGACGCGCCCGGTGAGTTCATCGGCACCCAGACCACACCGTCGACCATCTCGGTGATCTGCAACGGCAACACGATCGCGGCGCAGGTGGTACCGACCTCGACGGGCGAGTCGTCGGCGGCACCGATTCCCGCTGCGGTGGCCGCCGACATGCGGACGACGGGGGTGCGGGCCGTCCCGGCGAGATGCGGCTCACCGTCCTGGAGGCGCCCGTCATCGAGGAGCATGCGCCACGTGGCGAGCACGGCCCGGCCGGTCTCGGCCGTCGGCCGATGCGGCGGCACGGCGACGTCCGGCGACGGTGGTCGCAGTCCGCGCCAGGGCCCGAGTCGTTCGAGGTCGGCACGGATCGTCGCGATGTCAGCGCACCGGATGTCGACGCCCATCTGACGGGCGAGAGCGTCGAGGACCCGATGGTCGGGCAACGTTCCGACCTCCGGCAGGGCCGTGCCGAACGGGCGGGCGCGGCCCTCCCAGTCGAGGTACATTCCCGACTTCTCCGGTGCCGCCGCAACCGGCAGCACCACATCGGCGCGGTCGGTGACGGCGCTCCGTCGGATCTCCAGGCTCACCACGACATCGGCGTCGGCCACGGCAGCGATGGCTGCGGCCGGGTCGGGGAGGTCGGCGAGCTCCACCCCGCCCACCAGCAGTGCCGACAGTTCCCGCCGGGCCACCGCCGCGACGATGGCAGCGGTGTCGCGGCCGGGCGTGCTCGGCAGATCGGCGACCTGCCAGGCCATCGCGATCTCGGTGCGCGCGGACAGATCGGCGACGGGCCGGCCACCCGGGAGCAGGTTGGGTGCGGCACCCACCTCCAGTGCGCCGCGTTCACCGGCTCGACGCGGGATCCATGCCAGCCGTGCCCCGGTCCGTTCGGCCAGGCGCACCGCGGCGCTCAGCCCTCCGGGTGTCCCGGCCAACCGCTCGCCGACGACGATGACCGATCCCGGCGCGGCGACCGCGTCGATAGCGGCAGCGGAATCCAGTACCGCAGCTTCATCTCCCGGCACGGTGGGTAACAGGTGGCCCGCGAGCTTGCGGACGCCGGGACTGGGCAGGGCGGCGATCGCGGTGACCCGTTGGTTGCGGGTGCGCACGGCGCGCCGGAGGCGGAGGAAGACCATGGGTGACTCCTCCTCCGGCTCGAAGGCCACCAGCAGCACGGCCGGTGCCGTATCGAGGTCGCGGTAGGTGATGTCGTCGGGTCGGGCCGCGACCTGTGCGGCGAGGAAGTCGGCCTCCTCGCCGCTGTGCACTCGCGCACGGAAATCGATGTCGTTGGTGTCCAGGGCGACCCGGGCGAATCGGGCGTAGGCATAGGCGTCCTCGGCGGTGAGCCGGCCTCCGGCCAGCACTCCGGTGCGGCCACGTGCCGCCGACAGCATCTGGGCGGCGTGGCGCAGCGCGTGGGCCCACGACACGCCTCGGAGCTCACCGTCGGCGCCGCGGATCATCGGCGCGGTGATCCGGTCGTCGGCGTTCGCGTAGGCGAACGCCCAGCGCCCCTTGTCGCAGTTCCATTCCTGATTGACCTCGGGATCGTCGCCGGCCAGGCGACGCAACACCGTGCCGCGTCGGTTATCGGTACGTTGCGCGCAGCCGCTGGCGCAGTGTTCGCAGACCCCGGGTGTCGACACCAGGTCGAAGGGCCGCGCACGGAATCGGTATGCGGCACCGGTGAGGGCACCGACCGGACAGATCTGCACCGTGTTGCCGGAGAAGTACGACTCGAACGGTTCGTCCTGGTAGATCGACACCTGCTGCAACGCACCGCGATCGGCGAGGTCGATCAGCGGGTCGCCGGCGACCTGGTCGGAGAACCGTGTGCAACGTGCACACAGGACGCATCGTTCCCGGTCGAGCAGGACCTGCGAGGACAACGGGACCGGTTTGGTGAAGGTCCGCTTGGTGCCGGTGAACCGGGAGTCGCCCCGTCCCGAGGACATCGCCTGGTTCTGTAGCGGACACTCACCGCCCTTGTCGCACACCGGACAGTCGAGCGGATGGTTGATGAGCAGCAGCTCCATGACGCCGCGCTGAGCCTTCTCCGCGACCTCGGAACTGCGCTGGGTGTGCACCACCATGCCGTCGGTGACCACAGTGGTGCACGAGGCCAGCGGTTTGCGCTGACCCTCCACCTCCACGAGACACTGCCGGCAGGCGCCGACCGGGTCGAGCAGCGGGTGATCGCAGAATCGCGGGATCTGGGTGCCGATCAGCTCGGCGGCCCGGATCACCAGAGTTCCTTTCGGTACCACGATCTCGGCGCCGTCGATGGTGACCGTCACCAGATCGGGTCGTTGTTCGGTGGTGGGTTCGTCGACGGCGGTCATCGGTCACCTCCGGACTCGGAGTCGGCGTAGAGCGTTGATCGGTGCGGATCGAACGGGCAGCCGCCCTCGAAGTGGGCGAGGTACTCGTCGCGGAAATGCTCCAACGACGACACGATGGGACTGCCCGCGCCATCGCCGAGCGCACAGAACGACTTTCCCACGATGCTGTTGGTGACATCGGTGATGGTGTCGAGATCGGCGGCAGTACCCGCGCCGGCCTCGATCCGTGCCAGCAACTGCACGAGCCAATAGGTGCCCTCCCGGCACGGGGTGCATTTGCCGCACGACTCGTGGGCATAGAACTCGGTCCAGCGCAGCACGGCGCGGACCACACACGTCGTCTCGTCGAAGATCTGCAGCGCTTTGGTGCCCAGCATCGAACCCACCGCGCCCACCCCCTCGTAGTCGAGGGGGACATCGAGATGCTCGGCGGTGAGGATCGGCGTCGACGATCCCCCGGGTGTCCAGAATTTCAGCTCGTGACCGGCGCGCACCCCACCGGCGCGCTCGAGCAGCTCACGCAATGTGATCCCCAGCGGCGCCTCGTACTGGCCGGGGCGGGCCACATGCCCCGACAGCGAGTACAGCGTGAATCCAGGCGACTTCTCGGTGCCCATCGAGCGGAACCAGTCGACACCGTTGCGGATGATCGGCGGCACACTGGCTATCGATTCGACGTTGTTGACCACCGTCGGACTGGCATAGAGACCTGCGACCGCGGGAAACGGTGGCCGCAACCGTGGTTGGCCGCGCCGGCCTTCCAGCGAGTCCAGCAGTGCGGTCTCCTCACCGCAGATGTAGGCGCCGGCGCCGGCATGCACCACCAATTCCAGGTCGAAGCCTGATCCGAGGATGTCGAAGCCGAGATAGCCTGCGGTGTAGGCCTCCTCGACCGCTGAGCGGAGTCGGCGCAGCACCGAGGCCACTTCGCCGCGAAGGTAGATGAAGGCGTGCGCGGCGCGGATCGCGTAGGCGGCGATGATCGCACCCTCGATGAGCGAGTGCGGTGACGCCAGCATCAGCGGGATGTCCTTGCAGGTGCCCGGTTCGGATTCGTCGGCGTTGACCACGAGATAGTGCGGGCGCGGATCGGGGGAGTCGGAATCGGCCGGATCGGTCTGCGGGATGAACGACCACTTCATGCCTACCGGGAATCCGGCACCACCGCGTCCCCGCAGCCCGGAAGCCTTGATGGTGTCGATGAGGTCGTCCGGCTCCTGTTGCAGCGCGCTACGCAACGCCGCATACCCGTTGTGGGACTCGTAGCTTCGGAGTGTCCAGGATTCGGGTTCGTCCCAATAGCGGCTCAGGACAGGAGTTTCGGCAGGGTCGGTGCCGGTCGACAGCGCGGTCATGCGTCACCCCCGTCTTCGGGTAACCCGGCGAGCAGCCGAGCGGTCCGTCGGAAACTGCACACACTGCCGGTGGATCGCGTGGGGGTGACCGCGACACCTGCCCGCAGATCCTCGACGAGTTCCACACTGCCCGCAGGGGTCTGGTTGTCGAAGAACTCCCAGTTGACCATCACCACCGGCGCGAAGTCACAGGCCGCGTTGCATTCGACGTGTTCGAGGGTGATGCGTCCGTCGGCAGTGGTGTCCCCGGGCGAGATACCCAGGTGGTCGCGCAGCGCGGCCAGGATCTCGTCGCCGCCCATCACCGCGCAGAGCGTGTTGGTGCACACCCCGACGAGGTACTCGCCGGTGGCCGACCGGCGGTACATCGAGTAGAAGGTGGCCACCGCGGCGACCTCGGCGGCGGTGAGCCCCAATTGTGCGGCACAGAACTCCACGCCGGCCCGAGTGATCTGCGCGTCCTGGGATTGCACCAGATGCAGCAGGGGCAACAACGCCGAACGTGGCTGTGGATACCGTTCGATGATGCCGGCGGCGTCGGCCGCCAGCCGGGTGCGCACCTCGTCGGCGTAGTGGTCGGGGCCGCCGAAGCGGATAGTCGGATGCGGTTGCGGCGGCAGGACCACCGCACCCTGGCCGGGATGCTCTCCCTGCTCGGTCGGCGCGGTCAGATCCACGAACACCGGGTCACTCATCGGTCGACCCCTCCCATCACCGGATCGATACTGGCGACCGCGGTGATCACGTCGGCCACCATGCCGCCCTCGCACATCGCCGCCACCGCTTGCAGATTCGTGAACGACGGATCGCGGTAGTGCACCCGGTAAGGGCGTGTGCCCCCATCGGAGACCATGTGCACGCCCAGTTCGCCCCGGGGCGATTCGACGGGCACGTAGCACTGTCCGGCCGGCACCCGCATGCCTTCGGTCACCAGCTTGAAGTGGTGGATCAACGCTTCCATGGATGTGCCCATGATCTTCGCGATGTGCTCGGGCGAGTTACCGAGCCCGTCGGGCCCCAATGCCAGGTCGGCCGGCCAGGCGATCTTGCGGTCGGCGACCATCACCGGGCCGGGTCGCAGACGGTCGAGGCATTGCCGTGCGATCCGCACGGATTCCTGCATCTCCTTGACCCGGATCAGGTACCGGCCATACGAGTCGCACGTGGTGTCGGTGATCACGTCGAACTCGTAGTTCTCGTAGCCGCAATAGGGTTGGGACTTGCGCAGGTCGTGTGGCAGGCCGGTCGACCGCAGGACCGGGCCGGTGATCCCGAGCGCCATACACCCGGTGAGGTCGAGATAGCCGACGCCCTGGGTGCGGGCCTTCCAGATGTAATTCTCGTTGAGTAGGTCCTCGAGTTCACCGAGTCGAGCCGGCAGGATATCGAGCAACTCGCCTACCTTGTCCGCCGCGTCTTCGGGCAGATCCTGGGAGACGCCGCCCGGCCGGATGTAGGCGTGGTTCATCCGCAAGCCGGTGATGTACTCGAAGATGTCGAGGATCATCTCGCGTTCCCGGAAACCGAGGAACATCGCGGTGACCGCGCCGAGTTCCATTCCGCCGGTGGCCAGTGCGACGAGGTGCGAGGAGATCCGGTTGAGTTCCATCAGCAATACCCGGATGACGCTGGCACGTTCTGGGACGTCGTCGGTGATGCCCAGCAGGCGTTCCACACCCAGGCAGTAGGCGGTCTCGTTGAAGAACGGCGACAGGTAGTCCATCCGGGTCACGAAGGTGACCCCCTGCATCCAGGTTCGGTACTCGAGATTTTTCTCGATGCCGGTGTGTAGGTAGCCGATTCCGCACCGGGCCTCGGTGACGGTTTCGCCCTCGATCTCCAGGATCAGCCGCAGCACTCCGTGGGTGGAGGGATGCTGTGGACCCATGTTGACCACGATGCGTTCGTCGCCGGGCTGGGCTTCGGCCCGTTCGCGGACGGCGGTGACGATCTCGTCCCAGTCCTGACCGGAGACCGTGTAGGTCTGGGTGGCACGCACGTCGTCGGGATGGGAGTTGGGCGTGTTGTCATCGGTGGTGGTCATCAGTTGTAGGACCTCCGCTGATCAGGGGGTGCGATACGGGTCCCCTTGTACTCCACCGGAACTCCACCGAGCGGGTAATCCTTGCGCTGGGGATGGCCCTGCCAGTCGTCGGGCATCTCGATACGGGTCAGCGAACGGTGGCCGTCGAAGACGATGCCGAAGAAGTCGTAGGTCTCGCGCTCGTGCCAGTCGTTGGTCGGGTAGATGTCGGTGAGCGTGGGAATGTGCGGATCCGAGTCGGGGGCGGCGACCTCGAGGCGCACTCGACGATTGTGGGTGATCGACGCCAGCGGATACACCGCGTGCAGTTCCCGGTCGTGATCATCGGGGTAGTGGACACCGTTGACACCCAGGCACAGTTCGAACCGCAGCGCGTCGCGGTCACGCAGCGTCAGCGCCACCGGTCGCAGGTGTTGTCTGCGCACGTGGACGGTCATTTCATCGCGGAAGATCACCACCTTCTCGACGGCCTCGTCGTAGCCGGGCGCACGCGCGGACATCTCGGCCAGACCTGCTGCCAGTTCGTCGGCAATCTCGTCGAAATACCCGCCGTACGGGCGGGTGGAACTGCCGGGCAGGGTGACGGCTTGGACGAGTCCGCCATAGCCGGAGGTGTCGCCGCTGCCGTGCACCCCGAACAAGCCCTTGCGGATGCCGATCTGTTCCGGGCCGGTCTGCTCCGCGCGGCTCATGTCGCCCGCCGCCTTGGGCGCCCGGGGTTCGGTCATCGCAGCAGGCCCTTCATCTCGATCGTCGGTTTCGCCTGCAGCGCTGCCTGTTCGGCAGCCCAGATGGCTTGTTCGCGGTTGACGCCGAGCGGCATCTGCTGGATCTGTTCATGCAGCTTCAGGATGGCGTGCAGCAGCATCTCCGGCCGCGGGGGGCAGCCGGGAAGGTAGATGTCCACGGGCACTACGTGGTCGACACCCTGCACGATCGCGTAGTTGTTGAACATGCCGCCCGACGAAGCGCAAACACCCATCGCCAGTACCCATTTGGGCTCGGTCATCTGGTCGTAGATCTGCCGCAACACCGGTGCCATCTTCTGGCTGACCCGACCGGCGACGATCATCAGGTCGGCTTGTCGGGGCGAGGCCCGGAACGCCTCCATCCCGAAACGGGCGAGATCGTAGCGACCCGATGTGGTGGCCATCATCTCGATGGCGCAACAGGCCAGGCCGAAGGTGGCCGGCCACAGGGAACCCTTGCGCATGAACCCGGCCAGATCCTCGACGGTGCTCAACAGGAACCCGCTCGGCAGTTTCTCCTCGAGTCCCATCGGCGACACCTCCTCACGTGTAGCGACGTTCCCGGTACCGCCCGGCGTCGGGCGCGCACCGAGATCGTGGTCATTCCCAGGCGAGCCCTCCGCGTCGCCATTCGTAGGCGTAGGCCACCGAAACGTTGACGATGAACAGCGCCATGGCCGCGAGACCGAACCAGCCGAGGAGGTCGAAGGCGACCGCCCACGGGTAGAGGAAGACGATCTCGATGTCGAAGATGATGAACAGCATCGCGGTGAGGTAGTACTTCACCGGGATACGTTGGACGGCCCGCTCGGTGATCCGTGATGCGGTGAGCACGCCGCCGGTCGAGTCGTCGCCGGCGGGCGTCAGAGCGTGTGATTCGGTGTGCGGTTCGATGCCGCACTCGTAGGGCTCGAGTTTGGCGCGGTTGTACCGTTTCGGTCCGATCAACATCGCAACGCCAACTGAAAAGACCGCGAACGCCACAGCAATTGCCCCGAGGACCATGATCGGGACGTAGGCGTTCATATCGTGACGGCCTCCCCACAGTCGGAGTCACATGTGAGCTGTGACACAAAGCCTACTAGCGGGGGAGCCGCCCTTGTCAGGGTTTCTGGAGTTCGGCGTTTCGGAGCAGGTCGACGAGGGTGGTGGACAACGCGATCGGGTCCACCGGGAGGGTCGCGGTGGCGTCGGCCCGCGACCAGTCGGCCAGCCAGCGGTCATCGGCGCGACCGAGCAACAGCAGGATCGGCGGACACGGGTCGATCTCGTCACGCATCTGTTTGGCGATGCCCATGCCGCCGGCGGGCGCGGCCTCACCGTCGAGGATGGCGACGTCGATCGCGCCGGCATCGAGCTGCGCGAACACCATCGGGGCGGTGGCCACCTCCACGAAGCTGAGCTCGGGGAGCGCGGGATCGGGGTTGCCCCCGAGCGCACCGAGGACCGCCGCGCGGGTGTCGGAATGGTCCGAATACACCAGAACTCGCAGCACCACCGCGGGATCGCCATCCGGACGGCGCAGCGAGTGCTTCTCGTCGCGGCCGGGGTCTGTCACGTCGAGCACATTACCGCTCAGGCAGCCTCGGAGGCGTCCGAAACCCCGTAGGCACCCCGACCATTGATTCGGGGGTGATCTCGATACGCGACCTCGCCTGGCGGCTCGGTGGCTACTCGATCAGCGTGTGGTGGCCACCCGCCGGTTGGGGGATGTGCGAGTGAGCGTGTGGTGGCCACCCGCCGGTTGGGGGGTGTGTGAGTGGGCGTGTGGTGGCCACCCGCCGGTTGGGGGGTGTGTGAGTGGGCGTGTGGTGGCTCGCCCGCCGGTTGGGGGGTGTGTGAGTGGGCGTGTGGTGGCGCGCCCGCCGGTTGGGGGGTGTGTGAGTGGGCGTGTGGTGGCGCGCCCGCCGGTTGAGGGGTGTGGGCGAGCTTGCGGGGTGGGTCTCGCCCGCTGGTCGAGTAGCGGCGTGCGAGCTTGCGAGCCCGCCGCGTATCGAGACCCTCGTCAGTGCTCGGTGGAGAACCCGACCCGGCGCCGATGGCTGTCCAGCGCGAGCGCGACGAGCTGATCGATGAGGTCGGGGTAGCTGATCCCGGTGGCCTCCCACAGCTTCGGATACATCGAGGCCGGCGTGAAGCCCGGGATGGTGTTGACCTCGTTGAGGAGCCAGCCGCGGCTCTCGGCCTCATAGAAGAAGTCGACACGTGCCATCCCCGCGCAGCGCAAGGCGGTGAACGCCTTGGCCGCCAGTTCACGGACCTCGCGGGTGACGTCGTCGGGCAGGTCGGCGGGGATCACCAGCTGCGCGGCACCTGTGACGTACTTGTCCTCGTAGTCGTAGAACTCACTGCCCGGCACGATCTCTCCGGGCACCGACGCCTCCGGGGCGGCGTTGCCGAGAACCGCCACCTCCACCTCGCGGGCGGTGACCGCCTCCTCGATGATCACCACATCGTCGTAGCGCAGCGCGAGGTCGACGGCCTTGTCGAGTTCGGCCGCGTCGTGGGCCTTGGTGATGCCCACCGACGAGCCGAGGTTGGCGGGTTTGACGAACACCGGCAGCCCGAGCTCGGCCACCGCGCGGGTGACGATCTCGTTCGGGTCGTCGATCCCGTCGCGGAACTCGACCCAGCGGCACTGTGGGATTCCGGCCTGCTCGGCGACGATCTTGGCCATCGCCTTGTCCATGCACAGCGCCGACGAGAGCACGCCCGCACCCACGTAAGGGACCTTGAACAGCTCCAACATGCCCTGGATGGTGCCGTCCTCGCCGTGCGGTCCGTGCAGCAGCGGGAGTACCACGGTGATCGCCTGATCGGTGCCCTCGCCGCGGATCGCAGCGACGGGCTCCACCTCGGTACCGGCCGGTTCGAGTCGTTCGGGTAGGTCGCTGCCCTCGGCGAGTGCCGCTATCGCCTTGTCGTTGCGCAGCCACGTCCCCGATTTGGTGATGCCGATCGGCACCAGGTCGTACTTGCTGCGGTCGGCGGCGGCCAAGACGTGGGCGGCGGTCACACAGGAGACGTCGTGTTCCGCGGACACGCCGCCATAGAGGACGACCAGACGCAGCAGGGGTGAGGCCATGGCCCACACCATACGTCGACGATGTCGTGCGAGTCGTCTGGGTTTGTCCTCCTCGGGTATGTGGCGGTCGGCGGCGAGCCTTGTAGCGTTGCGGTGTGCAATTCAGGGCGAGCGAGATCGCGGCTGCGGTCAATGGGCGGCTGGTCGGCGATGACGTGGAGATCTCCGGGGTCGGCATCGACTCCCGCAGCGTGCAGGCCGGGCAGCTGTTCGTGCCGATCGTGGCCGCCCGCGACGGGCACGAGTTCGTGTCGTCGGCGCAGTCGGCGGGTGCCGCGGCGTACCTGAGCTCCGAGGGCAGCCTGCCGCACGTCGCGTTGCCGGCGATCACCGTCACCGACACCGCCGCGGCGTTGGCCGATCTCGGTGCCGCGGCCCGCGATCGCCTGCCCGACCGGGTCGTCGGGGTGACCGGGTCGGTCGGCAAGACCTCCACCAAGGATCTGCTGGCGGGGGCGCTGGCCACCACGTTCCGTGCCACCGCGAGCGAGAAATCGTTCAACAATGAGCTAGGGCTGCCGCTGACCCTGGCCAACGCCCCGGCCGACACCGAGGCTGTCGTGGTCGAGATGGGCGCCCGCGGCATCGGCCACATCGACCTGCTGTGTTCGATCGCGCGGCCCACCGTCGGTGTTGTCACCCGCGTCGAGGGTGTGCACCTGGAACTGTTCGGCGACATCGATGCGGTCGCGCGCGCCAAAGGTGAGCTCGTCGAGTCGTTGCCGGTCGATGGCCTCGCTGTCCTCAACGCCGACGACGAGCGGGTGGCCGCCATGGCCGAGCGCACCGACGCGGGCGTGCTGACCTTCGGACTCGGTTCGACAGCCGATGTCCGCGCCTCGGACGTGGTCCTCGACGACGAGCTGCGCGCGTCCTTCCGGCTGCACACCCCGTGGGGTGATGCCGACATCGCGCTCGGTGCTCGTGGCGAGCATCAGGTGCCCAATGCGCTGGCCGCGGTTGCCGCCGCCGGCTGGCTCGGTGTGCCGGTGGATCGGATGGCCGACGGCCTGCGCGGTGCGAGTCTGTCCGGACTCCGCATGGACCTCGTCACCTCGCCCGCCGGGGTGCTGGTGCTCAACGATGCCTACAACGCCAACCCCACCTCGATGGCCGCGGCCCTGCGGTCGCTGGCGGTGCTCGATGCCGGCCGCCGGGTGGCCGTGCTCGGCACGATGGGGGAGCTCGGTGCCGGTTCGGCGGCAGCGCATCTGTCGGTCGCCGAGCAGGCGCGTGACCTCGGCGTCGAGGTGATCGCCGTCGACGCCCCCGATTACGGTGAGTCCGCTCGCCACGTCCCCGACGTCGACAGTGCCGTCGCCGCCCTCGCCGACCTCGAGGCCGGGGACGCGGTGCTGGTGAAGGCCAGCCGTGCCGCGGCGCTCGAGCGGGTCGCGCAGGCGTTACTGGGCTGAGGAAGCCGCGGTCGGGTGATTTCGATACGGCCTCGCCCAGGGGCTCGGCCTACTCAATCACCAGCATGAGGCGGCGCGCGGAGGGGTGCGCCCTACTCGATCCCCAGCGTGAGGCGGCGCGCGGAGGGGTGTGCCCTACTCGATCCCCAGCATGGGGCGGCGCGCGGAGGGGTGTGCCCTACTCGATCGCCGAGGGGTGGCGAGGCTCGTGGAGGTCGCGCTCCCTCGCTCCGGGGGAGCCAAACTGGTGATCGAGTAGCCTGCGAGCCGCCAGGCGAGCACGCGTATCGAGATCACTGCCCGTCGGCGTTGGCGACGATGACATCGTGCACGTACTGCGCCAAACCCTCGGCGCGCTCGTCGTAGTGCGCCGTGAACCGGGGGTCGGCGAGGTACATCTGCGCCAGGTTCACCTGCATCTCATGTCCGCAGTCGTAGAACCGGTTGATCGACGCCCGGTGGGCCTCGGCGAGTGCGTTGGCCTCCGGTGTCCCCGGCATCACGCCGGCACGCATCGCCTCGGCCAACCGCTCCTCGAGGGCGTCGGTCTGCGCCTTCACCGCCTGCCAGTCGCCTTTCGAGAACCCGGCGGTGCGCTCCTGGCTCTGCCGCCACGCGTCGGAGTCACCCCAGCGTTCTTCTGCTTCGGCGGCGTAGTCCTCGCCCGGCCAGTCGTCGCCGAAGATCTCGGCTTGTTCGGCAGCCGTCAATTGGATGCCGTCGCGCTTCGCATTCATCATGTCCTCCACACCGGCGACCATCCGACGTAACCGATCGATCCGGTCGGTCAGCAATTCGTGCTGATCACGCAGATGCGCCAGCGCATCGACCGACGGATCGTCGAGCAGGGTCGCGATCTGCTCCAGCGAGAACCCGAGCTGACGGTAGGTCAGTACCCGGTGCAGTCGTTCGACATCGGCATCGTCGTAGACCCGATATCCGGCACGGGTGCGTCCCGATGGCACCACCAGACCGATGTGGTCGTAGTGATGCAAAGTGCGCACGCTGATCCCGACGAGCCGTGCCACCGCGCCGACCGTGTACTCGTGTTCCGCATCGCTCACACCGGACACTGTCGCGCCTTACGGTGCGTCAGGGTCAAGGGCGTCAGGGTCAAGGGCGTCAGGTCATGAGCGCCACAATCCAGGGCGGCCGGCCCCGTTGGATCAGGGCGCGAAGTCGATCTCGTCGTCGTCATCGGTGGTGGCGTCGTTGTCGCGTTCACACTTCGCGAGGACTCCGGCGTCGTCCGACGGGCCGCATTCCCACCCGTCGACCATCTGGTCGCGTCCCGTCGCGATCATCGGTCCGTACTGCGCCGCCAGGGCCATGGCCTCCTCACAGGAGACGGTCCCGTCGGTGATCAGTACGCGCAGTGCGCCATCGGGGCCGGACGTGGTGCCGCATTCGCGATCGTCGGTCGGCTGCGCCTGCGTGGTGTCGCTGGTAGGCCGCGGACTCGGACCTGCCACCACCGGCGCCGACGGGTTCTCGCTGAGGGTGGCGGTGGTCGTCTCGACCGCCTGCTCCTCGGTTCCGCAAGCGGTGGCGAACGCACAGAGGGCCAGAGCGCAGAAACCGAGAGACAACCTTGTGACGATTCGCGACATGGATTCACCGTAACGAATCGCATGCCGCGTATCCGGCCGAGCGACGGCCCACGCGTCGGCGCAACCGGACCCAACACGTGTCCCCCGTCGAACGTCGGGTTTTGTGTGGTGGTGTCCAACTGCGAGAATTCGCCGGTGAGCTCCATGTCTCTGTCCCCCGACCACTCGTTCTCCGTCGGGACCTCTCTGCCCGGGACGATGGGCCGCACCGGCGTCATCGACACCCCGCACGGCCGCATCCGCACGCCGGCCTTCGTGCCGGTCGGCACCAAGGCCACCGTCAAGACGGTGCTGCCCGAGGCGGTGGGCGAACTCGGCGCGCAGGCGGTGCTCGCCAACGCCTATCACCTTTATCTACAGCCCGGGCCGGACATCATCGACGAGGCCGGCGGGCTCGGTGCATTCATGAACTGGCCCGGCCCCACCTACACCGACAGCGGTGGATTCCAGGTGATGTCGCTGGGCGCCGGATTCAAGAAGGTCATCTCGATGGATGTCACCGGGGAGCAGAACGACGAGATCACCGCCGAGGGTCGCGAACGTCTGTCGCTGGTCGACGACGACGGCGTCACCTTCAAATCGCACCTGGACGGGTCCGCGCACCGGTTCACCCCGGAGGTCTCGATGCAGATCCAGCATCAGCTGGGCGCCGACATCATCTTCGCCTTCGACGAACTGACCACTCTGATGAATACGCGCGTTTACCAGGAGAACTCGTTGGAGCGTACCCGGCTGTGGGCGATCCGATGCCTGGCCGAACACAACCGGCTGTCCCGGGAACGCACCCACCGTCCGGCGCAGTCGCTGTGGGGGGTCATTCAGGGTGCGCAGTATGAGGACCTGCGCCGCAAGGCCGCCCGCGACCTGGTCACCATGAGTGCGATGGATCAGGCCGACGGTGGACGCGGCTTCGGCGGCTACGGCATCGGCGGGGCGCTGGAGAAGGACAATCTGGGCACCATCGTCGGCTGGGTCAACCAGGAACTGCCGGAGGACACCGCGAAGCACCTGCTCGGCATCAGCGAACCCGACGACATCTTCACCGCCATCGAGAACGGTGCCGACACCTTCGACTGTGTCTCACCCACCCGGGTGGCGCGCAACGGCGCCATCTACTCCCTCGACGGGCGCTACAACATCACCAATGCCAAGTACCGCAGGGATTTCCGATCCCTCGATCCCGAGATCGACAACTACACCAGCCAGTACAGCCGGGCTTATCTGCACCATCTGTTCAAGGCGAAGGAGGGGCTGGCCGCGACGCTGGCCACGCTGCACAACGTGTCCTTCATCGTGACGATGGTCGACCGCGCGCGCCAGGCCATCGAGGACGGCACCTACCCGGAGTACCGGGACGAGTTCCTGGCGCGCTACTACGCGGGTACCCGCAGCTGACCGCAGCCGCGCGTTTGACCGTTCGCAGCAGCGGGTAGCCGCCAACCAAGCCCGGGCGGGCGCCGCGGAGTTCGCCGAGGGCCAGGTCCCCGGGGTTCGGAATCTGTAGCCCCGGGGACCGCTCTCATGGTGGGCGCCCGCCGGCTCCTGCGGCCTACTACTGTGGACACCGGGCCGCCGTCGACGATCGTGTCGCCCGGGAGCCCGGGGCGTCGTGGGACCGGAGGAGATGACAGATGAGTGTCCATCAGGCGATCGCCGACCTATCACGCACGATGCACGCAATCCCCGAGACCGACCGCGCGGCAAGTGACGAGGTGATCGAGGCCATCACCGCCGGTGCTGTCGAGCACGTGGCGGGCACCGATCACGCAGGCGTCCTGCTCGTCGACCCGAAGGCCCGCGAGTACGAGACCATCGCCCCGACCGACGAGATCATGGTCCACCTCGATCTTCTGCAGAAAGAGACCGGACAGGGCCCCTGTGTGGAAGCCGCATGGCAGCACCACATGGTCCGGGTCGACGACATCGCCGCCGATCCGCGCTGGCCCGAGTTGTCGGCGCGCACCGTGGCCGAGACGCCGGCCCGATCCAGCCTGTCGTTCCAGCTGTTCACCCATCACGCCACCATCGGTGCACTGAACCTGTTCTCCGACCGGGTCAACGCTTTCGACGACGACTCCGTCGAGGTGGGTCTGGTCTACGCCACCCATGCGTCGCTGGCGCTGTATCGGGCCCGTCAGCAGGGCGACTTCCGCAGCGCGTTGGCCAGCCGTGATCTGATCGGTCAGGCCAAGGGGATGTTGATGGAGCGCTTCACCATCGACGCGGTGGCTGCCTTCGAGTTGCTGCGGCGTCTGTCGCAGGATACGAACACACCGCTCGTCGAGGTCGCGCGACAGGTGACCGAAGCCACACCGGACTAGCGGGAACCCGACTGCCGTACCATTCGTTGCGCACTTGTGAGGACAGTGCGTACACCGCACCCTCCCCGCCCCGACCGCCAGTCAGAAAGACCCGATGAGACGCGCCAAGCGCCCCCGTCCGAAACGCAAGAAACCTCGAAGACCCGGCTCGCCGAAGCCTGAACCGACGGCGGTGGCCACATGTTGACCGTCCTCGGAATCATCGTCGGAATCCTGGTCGTCGTCCTCATCACCGCCCTGACCGGCTACTTCGTCGCGCAGGAGTTCGGCTTCATGGCCGTCGACCGGTCGCGGTTGCAGGCTCGCGCCGAGGCCGGCGACGCAGCCGCGGCCCGTGCATTGACCGTCACCCGGCGCACCTCGTTCATGCTCTCCGGAGCCCAACTCGGCATCACCGTCACCGGACTGCTCGTCGGCTACGTGGCCGAACCGCTCATCGGTAGCGGCGTCGGGGAACTACTCGGCGACGTCGGGGTCCCGGTTGCGGTCGGGGTCACCCTCGGCACGGTCATCGCGATCGGCTTCTCCACCGTGGTGCAGATGGTGTTCGGTGAGCTGTTCCCGAAGAACCTCGCGATCGCGCGGCCCGAGCCCGTCGCGCGGTGGTTGGCTCGGTCCACCACCATCTACCTGGCCGTTTTCGGCTGGCTGATCAGCCTATTCGACACCGCGTCGAACCTGCTGCTGCGGGCACTGCGGATCGAACCGGTGCACGACGTCGAGCATTCGGCCACCCCGCGCGACCTCGAACACATCGTCGCCGAATCCCGCGACGCGGGCGAGCTGCCCGCGGAACTGTCGGCGCTGCTCGATCGAGTGCTCGACTTTCCCACCCGAACCGCTGAGCACGCGATGATCCCGCGGACGCGCGTGGATGTGGTGCGCGCGACCGATCCGGCCGCCGAGGTGCTCGCCGCGATGAGCGCCGGGCACACGCGTTACCCCGTCGTCGACGATCGTGCCGACGTGACCGGGGTCGTCCACCTCCACGACCTGCTCGTCTGGTCGGATGGTGACGCGACCCCTGAGGTCGATGCTGCGGACTCCACCGCGGCCGATCTCGCTCGGCCCGCAGTGATCGTGCCGGTATCGCTGCCGCTGCCCGAGGTGCTAGCCCAAATCGACGCCGCTCACGACGAGTTGGCGGTGGTCATCGACGAGTACGGCGGATTCGCCGGTGTGGTGACCGTCGAGGACATCGCCGAGGAACTGGTCGGCGAGATCGACGACGAACACGACTCCGATGTAGCGCGACCGATCGCACGTGTCGACGAGGGCTGGCGGGTTCGCGGCGACGCGCACCTCGACGAGGTGTCCCGCGTGATCGGCCGTGACCTGCCCGAAGGTGACCATGAAACCGTCGCCGGACTGGTCATCGCCGAGTTCGGCGGCCTGCCCGCCATCGGCGACTTTGTCGAGGTGGACCTGGTCGGTGACCCGGTGCCGCTCGACGAGGACGATCTGCGGCCCGCCACCGCCACGATGACCGTGCTGTCGGTGGGACGGCATGTGCCGTCGTCGGTGCTGCTCACCATTCCCGACGCCACCGCCGAGGAGGGTGCACGATGAGCAATCCGTGGGTTGTTCTACTGGTCACCATCGCGTTGATCGCGGCGAGCGCCTTCTTCGTCGCCGTCGAGTTCGCGCTCATCGCCGCCCGCCGGCACCGGTTGGAAGACGCGGCCGCCGACAGCCGCTCGGCCCGCGCCGCGCTGCGCAGCGCCTCGGAACTGTCGGTGCTGCTGGCGGGTTCGCAATTGGGTATCACCGTGTGCACGCTAGCGCTCGGCGCCGTGACCAAGCCGGCCGTGCACCATTGGCTCACGCCACTGTTCGAGACATGGGGTATGCCGACGTGGTCCGCCGACGTCGCCGGGTTCGTCCTCGCGTTGATCGCGGTCACGTTCCTGCACCTCGTCGTCGGCGAGATGGCGCCGAAGTCATGGGCGATCGCGCACCCGGAACGGTCGGCGACGTTGCTGGCTCTGCCGATGCGGGCTTTCATGTGGGTCACCCGACCGCTCATCGTGCGGCTGAATGTGCTGGCCAACTGGTGTCTGCACCGGGTGGGTGTGGAGGCCGTCGACGAGGTCGCCGCCGGGCAGGACGCTGATGCCCTGCGTCATCTCGTCGAACACTCCGCCACCGTCGGCACCCTCGACGAGCGCTATCACGCGCACCTGTCCGGCGCTCTGGAACTGCAGCGGCTCACCGTCGCCGACGTGCTGGCCGACGGAGTGGTGAGCTCAGTCGAGCCGACCGCGTCGCCCGCGGCGATCCGCGCGACGTCGATGTCGACGGGACATCGACGACTACTCGTGCAGGGCGACGCCACCGGCGCCGACCGGTATGTGGGCGTCGTCCACGTCCGGGACTGCCTGTCCGCAGCCCCCGAGGCCACCGCGGTAGATCTGATGCGACCGGTCCAGACGTTCGCGGCGACCGAGCCCGTGCACCGGGCACTGGCCACGATGCGTGAAACGCGGCAGCATCTGGCCATCGTGGTGGCCGACGACGACGTGGCCGGTGTGCTCACGTTGCACGACGTGCTGGATCGGCTGCTCGCGACCGCCTGACCGGTGGGGAGTCGGCGGTGTCAGCGCCAGTCGGCGTCGGTCAGGATCCACGGCTCTTTCGGCAGGGCGTCGGGCTGGAAACGCTCGGCCAGCGCGGCCAGGTCCACCGACTCGCCGTCCTCGGCGAGCCACAGTGACTGCGCGATGTGTGAGAGCACCTGCGCGGCGGACACGCCGTTTTCGGCCAGATCGGTCAGGGTCACCGCGCCGTCGCGTTTGCTGAGGCGAATGCGGTTGTCGTTGAGCACCATCGGAACGTGGGCGTAGGTGGGTTGCCGATGCCCCAGCAGCGCGGCCAGGTAAGCCTGACGCGGTGCCGACGACAGCAGGTCGCCACCGCGTACCACCTGGTCGACGCCCTGCGCAGCGTCGTCGACCACCACCGCGAGATTGTAGGCGGGGGTGCCGTCGTTACGTTGGATCACGAAGTCGTCGACCATCGCCGTGTAGGGCCCGTGCAGGATGTCGTCGACGGTGAAATGGTCGACGTCGGCGCGGATTCGGATGGCCGGCGGACGTGAACGGCGCCGATCGGCGCGTTCGGCGTCGGTGAGGTCGCGGCAGGTGCCCGGGTAGGCGCCTTGTGGGGCATGCGGCGCCGACGGTGCCTCCAGGATCTCGCGCCGCGTGCAGAAGCACTCGAAGGTGCGGCCCTGGTCGCGCAGCCCGTCGATGACCGAACGGTATGACGCCAGTCGATGCGACTGGTAGATCACCGGCGGATCCCAATCCAGGCCCAGCGCTGCGAGGTCGGCCAGTTGCCCGCGATCGGAGCCCACCGCGGTGCGGTCGAGATCTTCCATCCGGATGAAGAACGCCCGGTCGGTGGTGCGGGCGAACAGCCAGGCCAGCACTGCGGTGCGCAGATTACCCACGTGCAGATCACCCGACGGGGACGGCGCATACCGCCCCGCCGGCATCGCGGTTCCTCCCAGGTCCATCGCCGATCACCCTACCGACCGGCCGGCGACGCCGGATTTCGATACGCCACTCACTCTGTTCGCGGCTACTCAATCCGCGAGTTGTCCAGCGAGCGTTTGTTGGCGTGAGTCCGTCCTCCGAACCGGCGCTGGCCGAGGTGGTGGTGTGTGTCGGTGGTTGAGTAGGTCGAGGCGCTAGCCGAGACCGTATCGAAACCACGCAACCAACACCGTCTTCCCACACCTTCCCGGCCCGTACCATGTGACCCGTGGACCTCCCGGTTATGCCACCTATCGCGCCGATGCTCGCCAAGGCCGTCACCGCGGTGCCCGACCAGCCCGGCGACGACCCTGTGTGGTCGTATGAACCCAAGTGGGATGGCTTTCGGGCGTTGATCTTTCGCGACGGCGACGAAGTGTCGATCGGATCGCGTGGCGGTAAGGATCTGGCGCGCTACTTTCCCGAGCTCGTCAGTGCGGCCAAGGCCGAACTGCCCGAGAAAGCCGTGGTGGACGGAGAGATCGGCGTCCCGGCGCTGATCGGCGACACCCATCGCCTGGACTGGGACTCCCTGGCCCAACGTATTCATCCCGCCGAGTCGCGGGTCACCATGCTCGCCGAGAAAACGCCCGCGATCTTCATCGGCTTCGATGCGTTGGCGTTGGGGCCGGCGGACGTGATGGGTGAGCCCTTCGGAGTGCGGCGCGAAGCATTGTTGCGGGCCATCGCCCCATCTGGTGGCGCCGACCGTCGACTCCACGTCAGCCGGGTGACCGGCGATCCTGCCGTCGCGACCAACTGGTTCACCGCATTCGAGGGCGCCGGACTCGACGGTGTCGTCGCCAAACGACTCGCCGGCGCCTACGTCGAGAACAAGCGCGAGATGGTGAAGGTCAAGCACAAGCGCACCGCCGACTGTGTCGTGTTCGGCTACCGCGTGCACAAGAGCGGTACCGGTCTGGGGTCCATGTTGTTGGGGCTCTACGCCGGCGGCGAGCTGCGGATGGTCGGTGGGGCCGGCGCCTTCTCCGATGCCAAACGCATCGAGCTACAACAGATGTTCGAACCGATGCGTCTGGACCCCGACAAGCCGTCGGCCGGTGAACCGACCCGCTGGCGTTCGGAGAAATCAGGCGAGTGGATTCCCATCCGGCCCGAGCTGGTGGTCGAGGTGGCCTACGACCAGATGGAGAATCATCGGTTCCGGCACACCGTGAAATTCCTGCGCTGGCGGCCGGATAGAGATCCGGAGAGCTGCACCTACGACCAGCTCGACGTGCCGCTGACCTACGACCTGCACGACGTGCTGGAAGGAACGTCCTAGACATGCCTTCTCGTTCTCCTGCCGAGGAACTCGACGTCGACGGTGTGGCCGTCCGGATGAGCAACCCGGACAAGATCTATTTCCCTGAACTCGGCGAGAACGGCGGCCGCAAACGGGATCTGGTGGGCTACTATCGCGACATCGCTCTGCAAGGTGCCATCATGACTGCCGTGCACGACCGTCCGACCTTCCTGCAGCGATTTCCCGACGGTGTCGACGGCGACGAGATCTACCAGAAGCACATCGCCAAGAAGAGGCCCGAACACGTCCAGTCGACCCGAATCGTGTTCCCCTCCGGCCGAACCGGTGACGCAATCAAGCCGACCATCCCGGCCGACATCGTGTGGGGCGCCAATCTCGGCACGGTCACCTTCCACACCTGGCCGACCGTCGACCCGGACAACGATCATCCCGACCAGCTCCGGATCGACCTCGACCCACAGCCGGGCACCGACTTCGACGACGTGCGCCGCGTCGCGATCGAAGGTCTGAAACCGCTCCTGGAAGATATGGGCTACACGGGATTTCCGAAGACCTCTGGCGGCCGCGGTATCCACGTGTTCGTTCCCATCGAACCCAAGTGGGATTTCATCGCCACCCGGCGCGCAGTGATCGCGCTGGCCCGCGAGCTCGAGCGGCGCGACCCCGACGCGGTGACCACGTCGTGGTGGAAAGAGGAACGCGGGGAACGCATCTTCATCGACTTCAACCAGAATGCCCGCGATCGCACGATGGCCTCACCCTATTCGGCGCGGCGCAGCCACAACGCCCGGGTCTCCACGCCAGTGACCTGGGACGAACTCGCCGATGTGAACCCGGACGACTGCACTATCGCCACCGTCCCGGATCTGGTTGCGCGCCGTGGAGACCCGATGGCCGACATCGCCGCGCACCGCCGGGGCATCGAGCCGCTGCTGGAGATGGTGCAGCGCGACGACGCCAACGGTCTGGGCGACATGCCGTATCCGCCAAGCTATCCGAAGATGCCGGGGGAACCGCCGCGGGTGCAGCCGAGCAAGAAGGTCGCCGCGCACTGGGACGAGAAAGGCAACCGGGTTGAGGACTGATCTTCCCGCTGCCCGAGTAGGTCGGCTGCCCGAGTGAGCCCTTTCCGCTGCCCGAGTAGGTCGGCTGCCCGAGTGAGCCCTTTCCGCTGGTCGAGTAGGTGCGAGCCGCTAGGCGAGCGCCGTATCGAGACCGCCTGCAGCACAAGTTGTCTCGATACGCAACTCACTCCGTTCGCTGCTACTCGACCAGCGGTGGCTGGTTGTTGATTGTTCCGCTGGACCGCCACGTCGAGACCTCCGTCAGGTGACGTGCACCCCGGTGCCCGCCAAATTCTCCGCCCGATCCCTGATCCCGTGCAGCATCTTGCGTTCCATGATCAGCGAACCCGGTTCCATCGGCAGCATGCCGAGACGGTCGACCAGCCGAGGCAGCCGGAAGCGATTGCGGCTGATCAGCCGGGTGGTGCCGTCGTGCCGATCGACCAGGGTGAACGCCCACACCCAGTTGCCGTCGGCCGAGCGCGTCGCGAACGCGTGATCTGGCTCGGCGATCTCGATGCGCATCGTGTTGGGGCCCAGTCCGATCTCGTCGCCGATCTGCGGGTGCTGGAAGTCGTCGAGCACGTTGTCGGCGCTGTGCATGTGCAGGCCGAGAAGGTTCTCGATCCAGTCGTAGGTGTAGGCGCCACCTCGGGGGTCCGGGCCCATCTGCGCCAGCCACGGGTACACGTACTCGGGACGGGCCAGGATGGTGATGGCCCTGGTCGACACCCCGTCGGGGTCGGGCAGTAGCTCATCGCCGGGCAACGCGGCGTTGACCTCGTCGTCGGTGGCGCCCCAGTTCAGGATCGGCTGCCTCAGCACACGTTGATAGCCCACCGCCGCGGCAGCCAGCGCACCAGCGGCGAACATCCATGCGGTGTTCATATCTTCAGCATGCGCCGACGACCAGGGCGGTGTCGTGGGCCAAAAGGCACCACTTCCCGGGTGTCGAATCGGCGTGTTCTGGGTAAGCGTGCCATGGAGTCATACCCCAATGAGACGGCCGAACAAGACCGCCCAGTCGTGTCGGAGGAGCACATCATGCCCGAGAACGTCGCCCGTAAGCTCATCGCAGCACATCTGGAAGCCGGCGAGATGACTCCCGGCGAGGAGATCGCGCTGCGCATCGACCAGACGCTGACCCAGGACGCCACCGGCACGCTGGTGATGCAGGAACTCGAGGCGCTCGGGCTGGACCGGGCCCGGACCGAGGCAAGCGTCCAGTATGTCGATCACAACCTGTTGCAGACCGACGAGAAGAACGCCGAAGACCACGAGTATCTGCGGACGGCATGCGCCCGCTTCGGGCTCTGGTTCTCCAAACCCGGCAACGGTGTCTCCCACCCCACCCACATGCAGCGCTTCGGGATACCCGGGAAGACCATGGTCGGCTCCGACTCGCATACCCCCGCTGCCGGATCGCTGGGGATGCTCGCGATCGGCGTCGGTGGGTTGGAGGTTGCCCTCGCGATCGCCGGTCGCCCGCTTAACATCCGGATGCCGGAGATCTGGGGTATCCGCCTGGAAGGTGAACTACCCGAGTGGTGTTCGGCCAAGGACGTCATCCTGGAGATGCTGCGACGCTACGACGTCAAAGGTGGCGTGAACCGGATCATCGAGTACCACGGACCGGGCCTCGACGGGCTCACCGCGATGGATCGGCACGTCATCGCGAACATGGGCGCCGAATTGGGCGCCACCACAACGGTGTTCCCGAGTGACGCCGCAGTGCGGGAGTTCCTGGCGGCCGAGGGCCGCGAAGACGACTGGTCCGAACTCGTCGCCGATCCGGGCTCGACCTACGACATCGAGGAGACCATCGACCTCGGCGACATCGAACCGCTGATCGCCAAGCCGTCGTCGCCGGGCAACGTGGTGCAGGTCCGCGAGGTGGCCGGCGAGGATATCTCTCAGGTCGTCATCGGGTCCAGCGCCAACCCCGGGCTGCGGGACTTTGCGATCGCCGCCGCGATGGTGGCCGGGCGGCAGACTGCGCCCGAGGTCAGTTTCGACGTCAACCCCACGTCGCGGGAGATCCTCACCGACCTCACACAGATGGGCGCCACCGCCGAACTCGTCATCGGTGGTGCCCGCATCCATCAGGCCGGCTGTATGGGCTGTATCGGGATGGGGCAGGCCCCCGCGACGGGACGGAACTCGTTGCGCACCATGCCACGCAACTTCCCGGGGCGTTCGGGTACCAAGGAGGACGCGGTGTGGCTGTGTTCCCCCGAGACGGCGGCGGCCTCCGCGCTGACCGGGGCGATCACCGACCCACGGGACTGGGCGGCCGACGTGAAGATGGCCTATCCGAAGCTCGATCTGCCGAAGCAGCATTCGATCAACACGGCAATGCTGGTGGCGCCCCCGTCGCCCGACGAAGCGGAGAAGATCCAACCGGTCAAGGGCCCCAACATCTCCAGCCTGCCCGAACTGGACCCCCTGCCCGACGACGTCGAGGCACCGGTACTGCTCAAGGTGGGTGACAACATCTCCACCGACGAGATCTCCCCGGCTGGCGCGCGTGCATTGCCGTTGCGGTCCAACATCCCCAAGCTCGCCGAGTTCAGCTTCACCCAGGTCGATGAGACCTATCCCGAGCGTGCCCGTCAGGCCGATGGCGGTCACGTCATCATCGGTGGGGAGAACTACGGTCAGGGATCCTCGCGGGAACATGCGGCCATCGCGCCGCGACATCTCGGTCTGCGCGTGGTGATCGCCAAGTCGTTCGCACGCATCCACTGGCAGAACCTGGCGAACTTCGGGGTCTTGGCCTTGGAGTTCGACAACCCGGCCGACTACGACGACATCGACCGGGGCGATGTGCTGCGTCTGGACGGCCTGCGCGAAGCGATCGATTCCGCCGACACGCTCACCGTACGCAACTCCACCAAGGATCAGACGTTCACTGTCCGGCATCGTCTCTCGCGTCGCCAGGTGTCCGATGTCCTTGCGGGTGGACTGATCCCGCGGCTGGCGGCCGAAGAGCATCCCGACGACCATCGGGCCGAAGAGACCGTCCTGCAGGACAGTGGCGAGATCAGCTGAGCGCCATGCTTCGTCAGGGAAGCAGGGCGATCTTGCCGCCGGGATGGCCACCCGCGACCACTTCGAGCGCGGTCGGGGCGTCGGCGAGTGGATAGGTTCGTGCCATCGGCACCACCAGTTCGCCGTGAGCCGCGAGGCGGATCAGCTGGGGCCGCACCGTGTTCCGAAACGCGAGGCTCTCCGGCTGCGTCCCACCCAGGGCGATGAATCCGTCGGCCCGGGCGCGTTGTGGTGCCGCGATGGTGATCACTCGCGATCTGTCGTCGACGAGCTCCAGTGAGGAATCGACGGCCTCGTCGGTACCCGCCGCGTCGAGGGCGGCGACCACGGGCTGTGGGGTGATGGCGCGTATGCGATCGGCCAACCCGGGGCCGTAGCGGACCGGTATCCCGCCGAACGCCCGTACGCGCTCGGCGCTCGCTGGGGAGACAGTGCCGATCACCGTGACTCCGCGGAGTCGGGCGAATTGGAGGACGGTGACGCCGACGGCGCCCGACGCCGCGTGCAGCAAGACGGTGTCGTCGCGCTCGATGCGCGCCGCGCGAAGCATGTCTGCGGCGGTGCACCCGGCGAGCAACAGGTTGGCGGCCTCCGGGAAGTCGAGGGTCTCCGGTTTCGCGAACACCGTCGACGCGGGCACGGTCAGTGCCGTCGCGTAGCCACCGCGCACCCGGAAGGCGAGCACTTCGTCGCCGACGGCGCCACCGCCGGAGGCGATCTCGGTGTCCGGGCCGATCGCGGCGATGGTGCCGGCGACCTCGTAACCGATCGGCAGCGGTAGATCCGCCGGATCTACGACCCGCTGCGCGTGCTTCAGGTCGGCCGGGTTCACCCCGGCCGCCCGCACCTCGATGGTGACCTCACCGACGCTCGGTGGCGCAAGTTCGTCGGCGATGAACTCGAAGTCGTCGAGCCCACCGAAGCCATTCGCCACCCATCGATGTGTGCGCATGTCGTCAGGCTAGTGGCTGTTCCGGCCGCACCCGCGGGTTCCGGCTTGGAGGCGAAACTGCGGCCAGAACCTGCAGCTGCGGCCAGAACCGTCCGGCGCGGCCAGAACCGCCCGGCGCGCGTTTCAGACGGCGAGTTGGGCAGGTTGGACCCAGCCGTCAGCCATGAACTGCAGCAGGAGCTGCGCCTTGTTGCCGACCGGACGGCCGGCCTCGGTGTAGCGCTGCGAGACGCGGCGATAGTGCGCGCGTACCGTGCTCTCGGCGACATAGTGGGTATGCGACGTCTCGCGCAACGTCGCACCCAGGGCGTAGGTGGTGAGGATCTCCAACTCGCGGTCGGTGACGTTGACGCGACTGCGAAGGCTCGGTGTGCGGCGCGCGGTCTGCTCGAGGAGGTTTTCGAGCTGACGGGCCGCCAACGGCGTGTTGGCGATGGTGATCCCGGGCGCATCTCGGATGTCGGTGCCGATCGCGGCGATCAGGCAGTTGCGCATCCCGCGTCGCGCGCGGAATCGGGCCAGCTTGTCGGCGGACCGGACAATGGCGATCGTCGGCGGCAGCAGATCGGCGGCGACGTCGACGTCGATGATGACCGCGTGGTAGCCGAGGCCTTCCACGAGCGCGGCGAGCGCCGCATCGGTGAGGTCACGCTCGGCGACGATCGCGACGGTGGCCGGACTGGGCAACGGGTAGAGCGGCACGCGTAGGTCGCGGTCCATCTGTGCGGTCATGTGTTCCCCTGCGGTGGAGGTGGATCAGATGAATCCACTGTCACCGACCACACCGACAGAATCAGCTGTTGTTGTGACCAGTTCCGCGCAGTTCGGGTGCTCTTGTCACCCAAACGGTTGCTCTTGATGCCAGATCGCGCATGACTTGCTGATCGAAGGCTAAATTGCGCACGTGGGTAGTCAAATGCGCATTCTCATCGCGTCGCCGCTGGGGCATGTCGTCGCCAAGCCGCTGGAATCGTCGTTCGAAGACGTGGCGGTGACGGTGGCCGCCGACCAGGACGAGTTCGTGCACGGCGTCGCCGGGCGAGTCCGGTTCGACGTGGTGGCCGCCGACCTCATCTGGAATCGGCCGACGATGGAATGGATGTTCGACGGGCTCGACGCCATCGACGCACTACGTCACGCCGATCGCCTGGCGCCGGTGCTGCTGGCCACCCAGGGGCACAGTATGGAACGCGATCACCTCGAAGAGGCGCGGCTGCGTCCGGAGGTGTCCGGGGTGATCGCCAAGTCCGACGGGCTGATGCCGTTGATGAACGCGATCCGCACCGTCGCCCTCGGGCAGCGGTTGCCCACGGCACAGCCGATGGGCCGTCGCATGCCGCCGCTGTACGAGTTGTTCGTCGGGCGCCGTGGGCACACCGCCGGCAGACTCGCGGGCGCCATCGCTTCCGGCAGCGCCACCGACACGGCGAGCCTCGCGGCCGCGGCCAAGGTGTCGCCCAACACGGCCAACAAGCTGACCAGTCACTATCTCGGCCCGATCATCACCCAGCGTGGCGAACACGACGAGCGCCTGCCGCTGTCGCAGGCGGCGGTGTATCGCTGGTGCGGACTACACGCCCGCTACATCGTGAGTTGGTGCCGCCGGCACGGGCATTCGGACGTTCTCGGCGAGCTCCGGCGCTGATCAGCTGCCGGCGTCGTCGCGGGCCACGGGTCCGTCGCCGATCGTCACCCGCTGCAGCGTCCACCAGAAGATCAGTGCGGTTGCGATCGATCCGGCCGCGGAACCGATGAGCGCGTCGAGGAAATACCGGTACTCAGCCGCGGCATCGATCGATCCGGCGAGCCAGGTGACCACCCAGAGCCCGGCGCCGGTGGCCGTGGCCACCACGAACAGCACCGACCAGAAGACAACGACCGCGCGCTGGCCGATCGGACGTCCAGGTGAGTCGGCGGGGGTGATCCGCAGATATCCCAGCCGCACACCGATCACACACACGAGGCAGGCGATCGCGAGGGCCACCGCGTCGGCGGCGAGGGTGTCGGAGAAGCGATGCCATTTCGCGGTGATCGTGTAGGCGCCGACGCCGATCGCCCACGGCATCACCACCAACGCCACAAGTGCCCGTAGCCGGAACGGCGTCACCAACAGCACGCCGAAGAGGATGGTCATCGCCGCGGTGGTGTGCCCACTGGGCAGGCTGTTCTGCAGGTACTGCGGGTAGGCGTCGATGAGTTCGGGCCGTGACAGGACATAACTCTTGAGGATCTGCGTCACGACCTGCCCGGCGACGATGATCACCAGTGCGGCCAGACCGACCCAGGACCGGCGGCGGATCACGGCGAACACCAGCAGCGCGAGCATGGCGATCACCATCGAGGTGATGGTGATGGTGCCCAGTACCGAGTCGGCCTGCACCGTCATGGCCCGCCCGGCCTGATCCGCGCCGCGCAGGGCGGCGTTCTCGATGGTCTGGCCGGTCACCGTCCGTACGGCGAGTACATACGTCGCGATGCCGGCCGCGATGGCGAGGACACCGACCGCGACCCAGCGAAGAACCGTGTGCGGAGGCCGTGTCGGGGCCACGTCGGTGGCGATGGCGATTTCGTCCGTTGAGTCCTCCGCCGAGTTATCCGCCGAGTCATCAGTCGAGCCGTCCAGCAAGTCCGTGCCTCCCAGGGTGCGGTCTTCAGTTTCGCACGGGACGATGACGCAGAACGTCCCCGGCAGCAGTGTTCGACGGGATGTAGCCGTCGAACCCGCTGCCGGGGACGTCTCGGTCGGTGAACCGGGCGAGTGCCGGTCAGCCCTGGATGAACTCCTCGAGCTGTGCGCGCGCGACGTCGTCGGCGAGCTGCTGCGGCGGGGACTTCATCAGGTAGGACGAGGCGGGCAGGATCGGGCCGCCGATACCGCGGTCCTTGGCGATCTTGGCGGCGCGAACGGCGTCGATGATGATGCCGGCCGAGTTGGGGGAGTCCCACACCTCGAGCTTGTACTCCAGGTTCAGCGGCACGTCACCGAAGGCGCGGCCTTCGAGGCGGACGTAGGCCCACTTGCGGTCGTCGAGCCACTCGACGTGGTCGGACGGGCCGATGTGGACGTTCTTGTCCTCGACCTTGCCGGCCAGCGCGCCGGTCAGGTTGGAGGTCACGGCCTGCGTCTTCGACACCTTCTTGGACTCCAGACGCTCGCGCTCGAGCATGTTCTTGAAGTCCATGTTGCCGCCGACATTGAGCTGATAGGTGCGGTCGAGCGTGACACCGCGATCCTCGAACAGCTTGGCCATCACGCGGTGGGTGATGGTGGCGCCGACCTGGCTCTTGATGTCGTCGCCGACGATCGGGACACCGGCGTCGGTGAACTTCTGCGCCCACTCGGGGTCCGACGCGATGAACACCGGCAGGGCGTTGACGAATGCGACGTTCGCGTCGATGGCGCACTGGGCGTAAAACTTGTCGGCCTGATCCGAGCCCACCGGCAGATAGGACACCAGGACGTCGACCTCGGCGTCCTTCAGGGCAGCCACCACGTCGACACCGTCGCCGTCGGCCTCGGTGATGGTCTCGCGGTAGTACTTGCCCAGACCGTCGAGGGTCTGGCCGCGCTGCACGGTGACACCGGTCGGCGGCACGTCGGCGATCTTGATGGTGTTGTTCTCGCTCGCGAAGATCGCATCGGACAGGTCGAAGCCGACCTTCTTGGCGTCGACATCGAACGCGGCGACGAACTCGACGTCGCGCACGTGGTAGCCACCGAACTTCACGTGCATCAGGCCGGGGACGGTGGAGTTCTCGTCGGCGTCCTTGTAGTACTGGACGCCTTGAACCAAGGATGAAGCGCAGTTTCCTACGCCCACAATGGCCACGCGCACCTTATTGGGCTCACCCATGGTCGGGTTCTCCTTCTGATCGCGGCGTCGCAGCTCGCTGCGTCACCGGTGTTTTCTCTTCGTGGGTTTCTCTTCGCCCCCTGCCGCGGGACGGCTCTGAGCCCGCGACATGGAAGTCGGTATCGGCGGTGTCGACCATCGGATCCCGGCCGGGATCGGTCAGATCGTCGCCGTCGTGATCGCCGGAGGCCTCGGCGGCGATCAGTTCGTTGAGCCAGCGCACCTCGCGTTCGCTGGATTCGAGGCTGAGTTGATGCAGCTGACGGGTATAGCGGTCGACGGCGCGATTGGATCGCCCGACGATCTCGCGCAAACCTTCACGGCGTTCCTCCACCTGACGGCGACGGCCCTCCAGGATGCGCATTCTCGCGACCGCCGGTGTCCGGCTGAAGAACGCGAGGTGCACCCCGAACCCGTCGTCGGTGTAGTTCTGTGGACCGGTGTCGGCGACGAGTTCGCTGAAGCGTTCGCGGCCCTTGTCGGTGAGCTGGTACACCCGCCGACCGCGTCGCACCTTGACGGCCGTCGGCGCGGTGGCCTCGTCGATCAGCCCATCGGCCTGCATCCGACGCAGCGTCGGATACAGCGAACCGTAGGAGAACGCCCGAAAGGCGCCGAGCAGCCCGGTCAGTCGTTTGCGCAGCTCATAGCCATGCATCGGGGCTTCGAGCAGCAATCCGAGAACTGCGAGCTCCAACATCGGTGCCCACTCCCTCCTCGTTTGATCGTCTGCCCTGGCCGACCGTCTGATCACGGTGCACCGACCGGCGAGGCGATGTGTTCGACAACTCTGACGCCACAACACCTCGCCGCGATGTGATTGACAATGTATCGCACCGATATATTCGTCGTCTACAGCGGGTCCTTCGTGACGCCCGCTCGTTCCTCGCGGGCTCCTGAAGGATCGGGGCAGGCGTGCGGCGGGTTGTTGCTCTGTTTCCTGAGGAATCCCGGAGCTTGCGGAGGGATGTCACGAAGGGCGCCCAACCACCGCCGACACCACGACACGGTCGGATCGGGATGACGGTCACACCGACAGCCGTCGGAGCGACCACGTACCCTTGAACCCGTGCAACGCCAGATCGTCGACTACGCCCTGCAGCGCAGGTCGCGGCTGTCCGACGTCCATTCCGGACGGACCGCCGTGGCCGATGTCTGCGATGCGAGTCCGTATCTGCTCCGGGCCGCCAAATTCCACGGCCGCCCGTCGTCGACGCTGTGCCCGATCTGCCGAAAAGAGCAAGTCACCCTGGTGTCCTGGGTGTTCGGTGAGAAGTTGGGGCAGGTATCGGGGTCGGCGCGCACCAACGACGAGATCGCCCGACTCGACACCACCGCCGAGGAGTTCTCGGTGCATGTGGTCGAGGTGTGCCGCACCTGTAGCTGGAACCATTTGGTGCAGTCCTACGTTGCAGGCTTGCCGCCGCGTTCGTCGCGTTCGCGTCGGGTCGCCAAGTAGCTCGGGCGCAGCGCGCTGCAGGTGTGCGCAGCTGTCGGCGCCGGTCTCGCAGCCCAGCCGCGGGAGATGGAACTTTGCCCGAACGCCGATCGTAGGTCACAGTGGGATAACGAGCGGGGGCATCGGGCCGGTGGACATCGGGGCTGGGATGACGGACTGGGTGACCAGTTGAATGACGGAGACAGATAGTGAGTAGCGCTGACACGGTCGTGCGCGCGGATCGGATGGTTGGACAATGAGTACTCGCGGTACATCGCCCGCCGGCGGTGGACGTACGTCTCGTCCCTCAGCCGACGACACACGCCGCAAACGGCAGAAATGGCTGGCCATCGGCCTCGGGGCGTTCGGCGCACTCGTGCCGGCGGTCGCCCTGATCGGCATCGTGGCGTTCATGCTCACCTACGTCGGCGCGTCGGTGCCGGCACCTGGCGACATCAAGCAGAACCAGGTCGCCACCATCCTCACCTCCAACGGCAAGACCATTGCGCGCGTCGTCCCGGAGGAGGGCAACCGTACCGACGTCAAGATCGAGGACATCCCCAAATCGGTGCAGGACGCCGTGATCGCCGCCGAGGACCGCGAATTCGCGAGCAACTCCGGCTTCTCCATCCGGGGTCTGTCGCGAGCCGCGATCGGCCAGGTCACCGGGAACGGCGGACAGGCCGGCGGCGGGTCGACGATCACCCAGCAGTACGTCAAGAACGCGCTCGTCGGCGACGAACACAGCTATGAGCGCAAGTTCAAGGAACTCGCGATCGCCACCAAGATGTCGAACGAGTGGTCCAAGGACGACATCATGGCCGCCTACCTCAACACCATCTATTTCGGCCGGGGCGCCTACGGTGTGGCCGCCGCTTCGCAGGCCTACTTCCACAAGGACCTGAGCAAGATCACGACCGAAGAGGCCGCGGTGCTCGCGGCCGCGATCCGGTCGCCCTCCTACTACGATCCGGAGATCAACCCGGAGGCCGCGCAAGCGCGGTGGAACTACGTGCTCGACGGCATGGTCAGCACCGGCGCACTCACGCCCACCGATCGCGCGGGAATGCAGTACCCGAAGGTGCCGGCAGCACGCGCCCAGAGTGACGACACCCCGGGCGCCAACGGGCTGATCAAGCGCCGGGTGCTTGCCGAACTCGGTGAACTCAACATCTCTGAGCAGCAGGTCCGCACCGAAGGCCTCAAGATCACCACCACCATCGACCCGCAGGTGCAGCGTTCGGTGGTGTCGGCGGCCAACGGCAAACTCGAGGGCGAGCCGAACAAGTTGCGTACCTCGGTGGTGTCGATCGATCCGCGCACCGGCGGCGTCAAGGGCTACTTCGGCGGCAACGACGCCACCGGCTGGGATTACGCACAGGCGGGACTGCAGACCGGGTCGTCGTTCAAGGTGTTCGCCCTGGTGGCTGCCCTCGAACAGGACATCCCGCTGTCCAAGACGTACAGTTCGGCGCCCTACTCTGCGCCGGGTGGGTTGACCGTGGAGAACTCCGACGGGGAGAGCTGCGGATCCTGCAACCTCGCGACCGCGATGAAGATGTCGCTGAACACGGTCTACTACCGACTGATGATGGATCTCGACGGTCAGGCCCGGGCGGTCGCCGACGCCGCGCACAAGGCAGGCGTTGCCGAGAGCTTCGGCACCATCGAACACACGCTGCAGGAAGCCAACGGTGGCGTCGAGGGTGGCGTGGTGTTGGGTCAGTACCCGTCGCGTGTGCTCGACATGGCCTCGGCGTACGCCACGCTCGCCGCGTCGGGTGTGTACCGCGAGCCGTACTTCGTGCAGAAGGTGGAGACCTCCGATGGGGAGGTGCTCTTCGATCGCCAGCCCAACAAGGGTGAGCGCGTCTTCGATGCGAAGGTGGCCGACAATGTGAGCGCGGCACTCGAGCCGATCGCCTCCTACTCCAACGGCCACGCGTTGTCGGACCCGAGCCTGGGGTCGCGGCCGTCGGCAGCCAAGACCGGTACTGCGCAGCTCGGCGACACCGGACAGAACAAGGACGCCTGGATGGTCGGCTACACGCCGCAGCTGTCCACCGCGGTGTGGGTCGGTACCGACGAGGGCACCGCGATCACCAACTACGCCGGCTCGTCGATCTACGGCAGCATGCTGCCCTCGGACATCTGGCAGGCCGCGATGAACGGCGCCCTGGAGGGCAAACCCATCCAGGATTTCCCGGAGCCCGAGGCGGTCGGCGGTCAGGCAGGTGTGCCCTACGAGCCGCCGCCGGTGACCTACGACCAGGATGCGCCGCAAACCCAGTCGCCCGGCGACCAGGGTCCGTCCCGCCGGTTCCCCGGCAACGGCGACGGCAACCTGACGCTGGCGCCCGGTGTCACGATCCCGTTGCCGGGCAACGCGGAACGCGGAGGGGGCAACTCGGGTGGCGGCAATTCGGGTGGCAACTCCGGCGGTGACTCGGGTGGCAACTCAGGCGGCAACTCGGGCGGCGGTGACGACTACACCGGTGGTGGAAACGGTGGTGGGGGTACCACCGGAGGAGGCTACGAGGACGGCTTCGGCGGTGACATCCCGGAACCCCCGCCGCTGAACTGAGTCGACACTGACCGTGGCAGAGGAGAACTCGACCGAACCGGGCTCCCCCGGTGATCTGTCGGCGATGACCGACGATCGCGGGCCGGGCTCGGACTGGGAGTCCGCGGCGGCACTTGCCGCCGACACACGCGTCGATCGCACGCGGGTGCTGCCGAGTCGCACCGACGTCGTCGTGCATGAGGCGTCGAACGTGGTGGGCGGTCCGGTCGGTCGACACGCGGCGGTCGGTCGCAGTCGGGCGTGGACACCGATCCGTGTGCTGTTCCTGCTGGCGCTGTGCGCGTTGGCGGTGAGCTGGTTCGGCAAGGCCAGTTGCCTCCAGCAGGCACCGGCCGACGAGAACTCTCCGGCCGGCACCGAACTGCGGCTCGACTGGGACGATCAGCGCCAATACACCAACCTCTGCTACTCGGATGTGATCGGGCTGTTCGGGGCCGAACGCCTCAATGAGGGCGCCTTCCCGTACCGCACCTTCTGGTACGAGCAAGGCCCCGACGGCCAGCAGATCAAGCGGTACATGGAGTACCCGGTCATCACCGGCATGTACATGTACGGCATGGCGACGGTCGCGCGCGCCTGGCTGTCGGCGCACGAGAAATGGGGTGTGCCTGCCGCTCTCGACGTCGTGCTGTTCTTCGACCTCGCGGCACTCGGACTCGCCCTGTTCTGGCTGGTCACCATCTGGGCCACCGCGCTCACCGCGCGCCGCCGTATCTGGGCGGCCTGGATCGCGGCACTCTCACCCCTGGTGGTGGTGCACGCATTCACCAACTTCGACGCCATCGCCACCGCCATGGTTGCGCTCGCGGTTCTGTGTTGGGCTCGACGAAAGCCTTGGCTGGCCGGTCTTTTCATAGGGTTGGGCACGGCCGCGAAACTGTATCCAGTGCTGTTGCTGGGTGTGCTGCTCGTATTGTGTCTGCGCTCGGGGCGGTTACGGGAGTTCGCGCAAGCTGCGGCCACCGCCGTGCTGGTGTGGGTGGGCGTCAATCTGCCGATCCTGATCCTCTACCCGCAGGGCTGGTGGGAGTTCTTCCGCTACAACTCCGATCGCGCTGCCGAGAGCGACAGTCTCTATCGCGTGATCAGCTCCGCAGTCGGATTCCAGTGGAACGTCACGGTGCTCAACGTGGTCTCGCTGGGCCTGCTCGTGCTCGTCGCGCTCGGCGTCGGGGCCGTGGCGCTCGGTGCGCCACAACGACCTCGGTTGGCGCAGTTGGCGTTCCTGTTGGTGGCCGGATTCCTGCTCGTGAACAAGGTGTGGAGTCCGCAGTACTCGCTGTGGTTGGTGCCGTTGGCGGTGCTCGCGATTCCGCACACTCGCTTGTTGTTCGCCTGGATGTTCGTGGACGCACTGGTGTGGGTGCCGCGGATGTCGTTGTATCTCGACGCCGACCGCCGCTGGCTACCCGACGAGTGGTTCACCGCGGTGATCGTGTTGCGCGCGCTGATGGTGATCGGGCTGTGCGCGGTGGTCTTGTGGCAGATCTGGCACCCGGCCGACGATCTTGTGCGCAATCCGCGTCGCGACGACCGCGACCCCGGGCCCGAGCATCTGCTGGATGACCCCGCCGGCGGTGTCCTCGACGGTGCCCCGGATCGATTCACTGTGCGCGGCGGACGTCGCCGCGCCGCCGTCGAGTCAACGCCCAGCCCCGGCCCCCCGGCCCCGCCGGGCCCGGCGCCCGACCTCACGCCGACGGCGCCCTGATCTCTGCCGACGGAACCCGCAATCCCGCCGACGGAACCCGCAATCCCGCCGACAGAACCCGCAATCCCGCCGACAGAACCCGGTGTCGCGTCGACAGCATCCCCGCGTGCCTGCGTCGTCGTCGGTCCGGCCGACATTAGGCTCGGCGGTATGGCACGTGGCGGCTCCCGGCGAGCGCGAGCGGGACGTAAACGGCAGCGCCGAATGCGCCTCGCCGACAACGACCTGAGCCCGTTGCAGTGGCAGGAGATCAAGACGGCCTGGGGCGGATGCGCCTACTGTGGCCGCACCGACACCGTCCTCCAGCGTGACTGCATCCAGCCGCTGTCGGTGGGCGGCCGTTACACCGAACTCAATGTGGTGCCTGCCTGCCGCTCCTGCAATGCCAGCAAGTGCAACACCGAGGTGACGTCCTGGATGCGTCGCAAAGGGCTCGACGAAGAGCTCTTCCTGCGGCGGCTGGTGAGCATCCGCGCCTCCCGGGTCGTCGTGCCGGACCCACCGGCCGATGCGCTTCAGTAGGGTGCGATACATGGGTGACGTACAAGCGCTGGTGGCACATCAGGACGACGACGGCAACATCGACCTCGTTCATGAAACCGTCGAGGAGCGCTTCCTGCCCGACGGCGACGTCGAGATCGCCGTCGAGTACTCGGGCGTGAACTTCAAGGATGCGCTCGCGGTGTCCCCGAAAGGCGGTGTGGCCCGGTCATACCCGTTGATTCCCGGCATCGACCTCGCCGGCACCGTCCGCTCGAGCAGCTCGCCGCAGTTCTCCCAGGGTGATGTGGTGGTGGCCCACGGCTACGACATCGGTACCGGCCGCCACGGCGGCTACGCCGACACCGCACGACTGCCCGCTGACATGGTGGTCAAACTGTCCGGGTTGTCGGCGAAGGATGCTGCGGCCATCGGCACCGCGGGCTTCACCGCCGCGATGAGCGTGGAGGTGTTGACCGCGCACGGCATCACCCCGTCCGACGGTCCGGTCCTGGTCACCGGGGCGACCGGCGGGGTCGGCAGTGTCAGTGTCGACCTGTTGGCCGCGGCCGGGTTCGAGGTGATCGCCTCCACCGGCAAGGCCGATGCCGCCGACCTGCTGCACACCCTCGGTGCCACCGAGATCATCGGCCGACTTCCCGAGGAGGGCGAGAAGGTCCGTGCGCTGGGCAAGACGCGGTGGGCGGCCGTCGTCGACTGTGTTGGCGGCGCCACCCTCGCCTACGCCCTGAGCACGCTGAAGTACGGCGGTGTGGTGGCCGCCTCCGGTCTGGCGGGCAGCGCCGACCTCCCGACGACGGTCCACCCGTTCATCCTGCGTGGCGTCACCCTCGCCGGCATCGACTCGGTACAGCTGCCGATCGTCAACCGCCGCGCGTTGTGGGCCAAACTCGAGGGCGAACTGCGGCCGCGTCACCTCGACGACGTGACCACCGACGTCGCGGTCACCGACCTACCCAAGTCGATCAAGACCATCCTCGCCGGTGGTGTCACGGGCCGTACCCGGGTCCTCGTCGCCGGCGAATTCTGATCACGGGTTGGCGATGAACCCGCTCGGGTATCACTGAAGGCATGCCAGATCGTGCCGAACAAGTCTCCGATACCACCGCCGAAGCGGCCGGGAAGGTCTCCGAAGCCCTGGAGTACGTCGAACGGGCCCGTGGTCACCTGTACAGCTTCCATCAGCTGATCGGACACGCCGATCTGGTGCTGGGCGAGGCGGTGGATGCCCTGCGTGCCGACGGCCACACCGACCTCGCGGACGCGCTCGAGACCGAGATGGTCGGGCGCAACGTGCTCAACGGACGGTGGACCTTTCAGGTCGTCGAAGAGTTCGACGACACCTACTGGTTGCCGTTCCGAGCGGCCGACCAGCGCGTGCGCGATGAGTTGATGGACGGTGTGCGGCACCTGCACGAAGCGCGGATGAAAGAACAACGCCGCACTCACGGCCACCCCGATCACACCGAGAATCCGTAGAGGTTCGCTACACCGACATCCGCTCCACCAGCCGAGCCCTCGCCGCCGGCCAATCGTCGTCGGTCATCGCGTACTGCGCGGTCGTGCGCCACCCGTCCCCGAAGCGTCGGTGTTTGCGGAGCAGCCCTTCGAACGTCGCACCCAGCTTGGCGATCGCGGCCCGCGACTGGGCGTTGTGCTCATGTGTGTGCCACACCAGCCGCACCGCGCCGCAGTCCTCGAAAGCGTGCCGCATCAGCAGGAACTTGGCCGTCGGGTTGATCGTCGTGCCCTGTACATCTTCGGAATAGAAGGTGTAGCCGATCGTGGCCGCCAGGTTGTACGGGTCGATCTCGTAGTAGCTCGTCGAACCGACCAGACGCCCGTCGGTGTTGTCGATGACTGCGTAGGCCACCCGATACGACGGGTCGGCGCGCGCGCTCTCCAGCCACCGCCGACTCGACTCCGGGTCCGTCGGCACGCCCGGTACCCAGCGGAACCGATCGGGGTCGTCGACGATCTGTGCCAGCGCTTCGGCATCGTCGGACACCAACGGCCGCAGCGTCACCCGGCCCATGGACAGCGGTTCCGTGCCCAGCCAGGTGCTCACGATGTCGTGACCAGGTCGGGTTCGGTCGGCCGGACCCGGCGACCGAAGGACGCCAGCGGTTCACGTAGCGGCGCCCGGACGAACGCGACGATCAGGTAGGCCAGCACCACCGCGTGCACCCACACTCCCACGTTGACGCCGGTGATCACCCACCACTTCATCGGCGAACCGGACGTGTAGATCCCGAACAGCCGGAAGATGGTGGTGTCGAGGATGAAGTCGGCGATCAGATACGCGGCGATCACCGGCCACCGCACCTGAAGCAACACGAAGAACGGCAGAATCCACAACGTGTACTGGGGCGAGTGCACCTTGTGGAACAGCATGAATCCGGCCAGCATCGATGCCGACACCCCGATCCAGGGGTAGACGCCGTCGCGCTGATACACCCGCCAGCCCAGGAACACCGCCAGCGCGAAGGCGGCGACGATCAGCATCGGCGACAAGAGTCCGACCAGTGTGTTGTAGGTGTCGTTCTGGCCGCCGGTGAAGTGACGCAGACCCCAGTACCAGATGGAGTTGGTGTCGACGTCGGCCTTGCGTTGGCCCTGGAACGACAGGGCCGCCCGCCAGCCCTCGAAACCGAGGACCATGAACGGCAACTGGATCGCGATCACGGTCAGGGTCGCGGCCACCGCCACCCAGGCCGCTCCCACCCAATCGAGCTTCCGGCGCAGCGGGGCCGCGCCGCCGGGGCCGGCCCCCGCGCCGTAGGTGAGGACGTAGATGGCCAGCGGCAGTACGAAGAAGCCGGGATAGAGCTTCAGACAGAAGCCGATGCCCAGCAGGATCGCCGCCAGGATCGCCGCGGTCCGCACCGACAGGCGACGTTCCCCGGTTCGCGGACTGATCGTCGAGCCCCACGCCATCACCGCCACCGCGCCGACCGCGGTCGCGACCACCGGCAGCTCCCAGTTGTGGAAGGCGTAGAGCACCAGGGGTGGGGTGGCCGCCCACAGCAGCACCCACCAGCGGGTCATCAACGCCAACATCACGGTGATCGCCAGCCCGAACGGCACCAGTAGCCACACCGAATGCTGGAAGAACTCGGTGTCGGTGTGCGCGCCGATCGCGCCCAGCCACATCAGCATCCCCGACAGCACCGGGTATTCGACGACGCCGCCGAACAGCTTGCCGTCCGGGGTGATGCCACCGTGGATGAACGGGAACACATGATTGTTGATGTCTCGGCCGATCCACAGGTACATCAGGTCGGAGTAGCAGGGGATCACCGCATCCGGGTCACCGACCGGCCAGTGCGAGCTGCGGCCCTCGTCGAGGAACGGGGCGCCGCCGCATTTGATCTTGACCTGATAGCTCCACCACATCGTCAGGCAGGTGGCCAACAGGGAGACGACGAGGATGAGCGCCATCCGGCCGCGCCCGGCCAGCAACGCGTGACCGAAGCGCGCCGGCGCGGCGGGGGATGCGGACATGGCCTACAGGCTAAGTGGCGCCCGGCGCCCGACACCGGTCGGGCCTGGACACACGTGGCGCTCGTCGGCATCCGGCGGCCGGCGGTGCCGCATGACGGTGACTGAAATCAGCTCCCTGAGCCTCGTCCGAGGGGATATCCCCTCGGACGACGCTCACGGAGCTGATTTCAGGAGGCCTTGGCGTCCGTTGGGGTTTCCCGTGCTCATGACGACCCCGTGCTCATGACGACCCGGTGAGCACCACGGAACCCAGGATTTCGGCGACGTGCAGCGCCAGCTCGGTGTCCAGGCGGCGTTCGGACAGCGGCCGGCCCAATTCGTCGGTGGCACGCCCGAGGCGGTACTTCACCGTGTTGCGGTGCATGTTCAGTTTCTCGGCGGTGGTCACATAGCTGTTGCCGGAACTCAGGAACGTGCGCACGGTCTCCCGCAGACGCGCGGCCGCGTCGGTATCGAGCGACAGCGGGCCGAGGACGTCGTGCACCCACCGTCGGGTGGCGTCGAGGTCTCGGGCCAGAACCGCCACCACCGCCATCCCTTCCACGTTGTGCCCGACGACGCTCATCGCCGGGTTGGTGGACACGATGGCCACATGTTTGATGGCCTCGGCCTGATCGTGGCTGCTACGGAACCCGTCGGTGCCCGACGCGGGGGCGCCGAAAGCCACCCGCAGACCGGGCACTGCGGCGGTGACGGAGCGCAGCACCGCGTCATTCGTCGGGTCCACATCTGCGGGGGAACCGAACCAGACCCACGCCGTGCTGCGGTCCACGACGGTGAACAACGGCGGTCGCACACACCCCAGACGGCCGGCCATCTCTCGTGCCGTCGTCTCCAGCAATCCGGTGTCGTCGCTACCCGGGTTGGCGCGATCGATCCACAATGTCGCCGCAAGATGAAGTGGTTGCAGCGAGTAACCCGTTCGCAGTGCGAACTCGCCGGCCGTCAGGTCCTCGCCGCGCAGCACCTTGCCCACCATCGCCGACACCACGGTGGCGTTCTGCTCGACCGAGAACCGTCGGCCCTCTTCGTGGATCTCCAGCACCACCCCGGTGATCCAGTCCACGTACTTGTGCATCCACCCCGACAGGTGATGCAACACATGCAGTTGCATCTCCGGCGGACAGTCGAGTCCGCGGATCTCCTCGAACATGAACGCGAGCAGATCGTCGGACCCGAAGTGGTAGGCGCGCCGCAACGACGACGCCGGGATGCCGCGCTGCCCCAGCCGGTCGGCGTACTCGGTGGCCGCGGTGATAGGCTGCACGTGGTCGAGCGGGATGTCGTTGCGGATCATCTGCAGGATCGTGGTGATGTTGCCTTCTACGCTGGCGTGCAGCATGTCGAGCAGATCCGGTTCGGTGAGTTCGTCCATGCCGGCCTCGATGGCCGCATTCATCGACGCGTTGATCTCGGCGAAGCGCGCCTGCAAACGGTCGCCCACCACGGCGACCAGACGATGCACTTCGGCCGCCTCCGGTGCATTCGGCGAGACAAGACGACGCTGAAGCGACCCGCTGCTCATCGCGGCCGCTTCAGGTCGGCGGCCATCGGCTCGCTCGGCCGGTCCAGTGCGTCGAGCAAACCTCGATGTCGCAGCGCGGATCGGGCCGCATGCCATCCGCACATCCCATGGGCGCCCGCACCGGGCGGGGTGGCGGCCGAGCACAGATATACGCCTTCCACGCCCGTCGCGTACGGGTTCGCCGCGACCCGCGGCCGGAAGATCAGCTGTGTGGGGGTGTTCGCGCCGGTGATGATGTCGCCGGCGACGTAGTTCGCGTTGTCGGCGGTGATGTCGGCGGTCGCGCGGATATGGGTGGCCACGATCCGCTCGCGAAAGCCAGGTGCGAACCGTTCGATCTGGTCCATGATCTGATGCCGCGCATCACCGCGGAACCCGGCGGGTACATGGGCGTATACGTCGACCGGATGGATGTCGCCCACCGACCGGTCGCGATCGGCGAGATACTGCTGGCCGACGAGGAGGAACGGCTCGTCCGGCATGCGCCCATGCCACACCTCGCGTTCGGCGGTCACCACGGCGGCGGCGTCGCCGACCGCATGTACGGTGCCGGCCTGCCGCGCCGGCGCGAACGACCACGGCACGCCGTCGCGCACCGCGAATGCCACCTGGAAGGCCGCCGGGCCATGCCGATACCGGCGGTAGGCCCGGGCGATGCGCGGCGGTTGCCGCGCCCCGAGGATCGCCGCGGCGGCACGGGGAGCGGTGTCGAGCAGGACGATGTCGGGATCGCCGAGGTCGTCGAGGCTCGAGACCGTCACCCCGGTCTCGACCCGCCCGCCCAGCGATGTCAACAGCGACATCATCGAAGCCCCGATGGCCTGTGACCCACCCACCGCGACGGGCCAGCCGAAGCGATGCGCGGCGGTGCCCAACGCGGCCCCGATCGCCGACGACAGCGGCGTCGACAAGGGATGAAATGCGTGCGCTGCCACCCCCGCCCACAATGCGGCCGCTTCATCGGTGGAGAACAGGCGGCCCACCCAGGTCGCTGGGGGAGCGGCGAGGACACCGAACCGACCCAGCGCGATGGGATGGCGCGGCAGATGCAGCATCGGCTGCAGGAATTCGGTGGCGATCGCGTCGAACCGATCGGTGAGCGGGCCGAACACGCGCGCGTATCGGTCGCCGTCGACGCCGAGGCCCTGCGCCGTCGTCGTCACCGATCGGTGGACGGCAGCCCCGCGCCCGCCATCGAGCGGATGCGCGTACTGCACCGGCGGTAGTGCCCAACGTAATCCGTGAGCAGCGAGATCGAATCGCCGGGTGAACGGGTTGTCGGTGGCCAGCGGATGAAAGCCCGAACACTCGTCGTGCAGCAGTCCAGGCACCGTGACCTGACCGGATCGGGTGCCACCGCCGGGCGTCTGCGCCGCCTCGAGGACGGTGACCGAGACGCCGGCGGCGGCCAGCGTGATGGCGGCAGCGAGCCCGTTCGGCCCGCTACCGACCACGACGCCCTGTGTCATGCACCCACCTTAGGCTCGGCGGTGACCTCGATGTCGGCGGTCGTGGCAGCCCCGGCGGTCACATATGCGGAGCCGTCCGACGGTGCCACATAGCCGGGCCGGGTCCAGGTGATCGTGTGCTTGATCGGACCGTTCGGCAGCCACGGCAGTTCCTCGGTGGCGTCCTTGACCACATACGTGCCGCGTTCCACCACGCCGAGCGCTGCGTCGATGACCTTGTATGCCACGTAGTTCTTGTGGATCGGCTGCGATTCGGTCCAGGTGACGATCAGCTCGCCGGGAGCGAAGTTGCAGCGGCGCTGGACCGCGGCGATGGTGCGCTCATTGTGCAGATGGGCGTCGCCGAACTGCCAGCCGATCAGCGTGGTGCACACGAACTCACCCTCGCGGACGACGTAATTGTCGAGGTCGTCGGTGTGGCGCATCAGCAGCGAGATCAATGCACGACCCATCGAGTGCATCGTCCGCCACGCGACGGCCTTCTGCATGAAGATCTCGCCGACCTCCGAGCCGTAGGCCGCGGTGAGTTGATCGATCTGGTTGGCGTTGGACTTGGTCAGATAGGTGTTCAGCTTCTCCTCTGCGTGGCGGCCGCGGAACGCCCAGACCGCCGAGGCCCAGTTGCCGGCGTACTGCCGCATCGACGGCAGGAACGACACCAGGTCGGGTCGGAGGTTGCCCAGGACCGGGAACGTCGCCGCCGCGACGATGGCGAAGATCAACCAGCCGGTGCTCATGTCGGTCACCGCCCAGCCCTCACCGGCCGGGTGCAGCCAGAACAGGAACCAGGCCGAGAACATGAAGAACACATTCCATTCCAGCGGCACCGCGAGCGGGAACGTCGAGATGATGAAGAAGTGGAAACCGAGCATGCCGATCAGCGCGGCCAGGGTCAGCCACTTGTTGGTCGAGAACAGCAGGATCAACGGCAGCGCCAGTTCGACGACGGTGCCCAAGCCGTGCCCGATCGAGCTGCTCAGGTGTGAGGGTCGTAGATCGCGCGGGAAGTCGCGGTAGAGCTTGCGCTTGAGGCGGGTCGAGGTGATCCACGGCGTGTTGGACACCATCGCGGCGATGACGGGGCTGAAGTGGCGGCCCAGTTTCGAGATGCCGGCGCCGAACCAGCTGGCGAACATGAAGATCTTGGCTGCGACGATCATGTCGACCACCGAGCCGGCCGCGGCGAAGACGAACAGTGCCGCCAGATACTGCTCGGAACGGGCGGCGAGGAAGACGGTCTTGTCGCGCAAGCCCATCGCGACGATGAGGCCGATGTAGCTGAACATCGCCCACTGCGGTGGCAGGCCGGCCTCACTGCCCGGGACCCGCGCGGTTTGGGTGCCGGGGAAGACCACCAGGAACACCAGGTTCGCCAGGATCAGCGCGTAGATCGCGATATCCCAGTACTGCCGGGTGTCGCCGCGTGTGAAGGGCACCTTGCCCGGCCAGGCCGGCACCCGGATCGTGCCCGGTTTGAGCCAGTACAGGCAACCGCCGATGAACGGGGAGAACTTGAACGCCAGCGGACCCGACGAAGAGGCCAGACCGAGTACCTCGAACAGCACCGTCCAGGCCATCAGCTTGATGTAGACGATCGGCTCGGTCCACCAGGACGTGAACTCGGCGAACCCGCCCAACCCGGGTGTCGTCAGGCCCACCAGCGCGACGCCGACGATGGCGTAGAAGGCCATCTTGTAGATGTAGAGCATGTTGAGCTGTTTCGGGCCGCCGAAGCCGTGTTCGGCCCAGTGCACGGCTAACAGCTTCATCCGCGCCATGAACGGCATCGAGCCGAACTCGGCCGGGTCCACCGGCGGCATCTCGGCTGTCTTGAATCCCATGGGGAGTCCTTTCCTGTCAGGTGTTTTCGGGTAGGGGGTATCGCCGCACGACGAGGTGTTCGTGTGTGCGGTCTTCGGTGGTTGAGGCCGGCGGCCGTGGGTGACGACCGTCGACCGGGCTCAGACGGCCATGAGTCGTGCTCGCAGCGTGGGTTTGTCGATCTTGCCCACCGGGTTCTTGGGCAAGGCCGGCAGCACGGTGATCTCGGCGGGCACTTTCACGCGCGTCAGATGATCGGCGCAGTGCGCGCGCAGCTCGTCGGCCGAGACGTCGGCGTCCGGATAGCCCACCACGTAGGCGACCGGAACCTCGCCGAGCAGGGTGTCGGGTCGGCCGACGACGGCCACCTCGAGTACGCCTGGTGCGCTGGCGAGGGCCGACTCGATCTCTTTGGGATAGAGGTTCTCCCCGCCCCGGATGATCATGTCCTTGATGCGGTCCACGACCTGTAGGTAGCCGTCGGCGTCGAGGATGCCGACGTCGCCGGTGTGCAGCCATCCGTCGACGATCGTGGCGGCGGTGGCCTCCGGGTTATTGAGGTAGCCGGCCATCACCGTAGGCCCGCCGATCAGCACCTCACCGCGTTCACCCGCTGGTACGTCGTTGCCGTCGGGGTCGACGATGCGGATCTGCTGACCGGCGATGGCCGGGCCGACGGTGCCGAGTTTGCGGATCCCGTCGACCGGGTTGCACGCCGACGCGCAGGTGCCCTCGGTGAGGCCGTACCCCTCGACCATGGTGAAGCCGAACCGATCCGACACCGCAGCCAGCAGCTCCTCGGACACCGGCGCGGCACCGCAGACCGCGAAACGTACCGACGACGTGTCCGGCTCGACGTCGGCCGGTGTTGCGGCGAGCAACGCGAAGATGGTTGGTACCGCGGAAAAGTAGGTGGGCCGCAACCGTGCCAGGTCGTCGAAGAACCGGCTTGCCGAGAACGAGCCGACGATGGTGACGTGCCCGCCGGCGCGCAGTGGCGCGAACGTGGAGACCATCAGCGCGTTCACGTGGAACAGCGGCAGGATCAGCATGCAGTGGTCGGCCGGGGTGAGGCCGAAATGGTCGACCATCATCGACGTCATCGCGTCTACGTTGGCGTGGGTGAGCATCGCACCCTTCGGCCGGCCGGTCGACCCGCTGGTGTAGATCACCAGCGCCAGGTCGTCGGGTCCGGGTTCGCGCGGCGGGACGTCGACGGTGATCTCGGTGGCGAGGTCGTCGACGCCTATCGCGGTCGCATCGGGGTGCGGAGAGTGCCCGTCGACGGTGACGACGACGCGGGCACCCGAATCGCCTATCTGCCGCGACGCCTCCTCGGCGGTGAACGCCGGATTGATCGGGGTGGCCGCGGCGCCGACCCGCCAGGCGGCGCCGACCACGATCACCAGCTCGGCACGGTTGGGCAGCATGACCGCCACGACGTCGCCGACACCTACCCCTGCATCGCGCAGTTGCTCCGCGACCGCAGTCGTGCGCTCATCGAACTCGCTGTGCGTCAGGGTGATCCGGTCATCGGACACCGCCGGCGCCGTAGTCGATCGGGCGGCGAGCCGCCATGGCAGATAGTCGAAAACTGTCATCACGCACCTTCACGCGTCGTGGACTGTGTGCTGCTTGACGCTAATGGCCCGATTGTGATCCACACCACGTCCCGGCGGGACGAAGTCTGCGACAACGGTTGTCACAAACGCACAAAACGACCGCTGCCGCGCGTTGTCGTCCATCGCGCATCGATTTCGCTGGTCAGGGGTGTGTCGTGTATCTTGGAGCGGTTGCCGACGCAGGCGACCCTCCTGCCACGGACAGTCCGTGGCCGACCTAGCCCATAGGAGGTGATGTGGTCTTATGCGTCACTACGAATTGATGGTCATTCTCGATCCGAATCTGGACGAGCGCACCGTCGCACCCTCACTGGATACTTTCCTCAACGTTGTCCGCACGGATGGCGGCAAGGTGGATGGTGTCGACATCTGGGGCAAGCGCCGTCTCGCCTACGAGATCGCCAAGCACAACGAGGGCATCTACGCGGTCATCGACCTCAACGCGGAGCCCAAGACGGTCACCGAGCTCGACCGCCAGCTCAAGCTGAACGAGTCGGTGCTGCGCACCAAGGTCCTGCGGAAGTAATCCACAGTTCCTCGATCGACACCAATGCAGTCGGTGCCGGGCTCTAGGGTTGAACCCAACATCCCGGTACGCGTCGATCAACGAGTGCCCAACCACGACCCAAGGGGAGACACATGGCAGGCGACACCGTCATCACCGTCGTAGGTAACCTGACCGCCGATCCGGAACTGCGGTTCACGCCGTCGGGCGCCGCGGTGGCCAATTTCACGGTGGCCTCCACGCCGCGGACCTTCGATCGTCAGACCAATGAGTGGAAGGACGGCGAAGCGCTGTTCCTCCGCTGCAACATCTGGCGTGACGCCGCGGAGAACGTGACGGAAAGCCTGTCCAAGGGAACCCGGGTCGTTGTGCAGGGCCGCCTCAAGCAGCGGTCGTTCGAAACCCGTGAGGGTGAGAAGCGCACTGTGGTGGAACTCGAGGTCGACGAGATCGGTCCCTCGCTGAAATACGCCACCGCGAAGGTCAACAAGGCCTCGCGTGGCGGCGGAGGCGGCGGATTCTCCTCCGGCGGCGGCGGTAGCCGCGGCGGCGGAGGAGGTCAGCAGGTTGCCGACGATCCTTGGGGCAGCGCGCCCGCGAGCAGCGGATCGTTCGGTGGCGGGGACGACGAACCACCTTTCTAGAAACACACTGGAGTACCAATGGCAAAGGCAAAGAGCAGCCGGAAGCCTCGCGTCGAGAAGGTCACCAAGACCAAGGCGTGCAGCTTCTGCAAAGACAAGAAGGCCGTCATCGACTACAAGGACACTGCGCTGCTGCGCCGTTTCCTGTCCGATCGCGGCAAGATCCGGTCGCGTCGTGTGACCGGCAACTGCGTGCAGCACCAGCGCGATGTCGCTGTGGCCGTGAAGAACTCGCGTGAGGTGGCGCTGCTGCCGTTCACCTCGACCGGACGCTGAGCGGGAAGGGGACTGATATGAAACTCATCCTGACCGCCGCCGTGGAGAACCTCGGCGAGGCCGGCGACTCCGTCGAGGTCAAGGACGGCTACGGCCGCAACTACCTGCTGCCCCGCGGGCTGGCCATCAAGGCCACCCGTGGTGCGGAGAAGCAGGTCGAGGACATCCGTCGCGTGCAGGCTGCCCGCGAGGTCCGTGGACTCGAGCACGCCAACGAGCTGAAGCAGGCCATCGAGGGCCTCGCCGAGGTCTCGCTGGGTGTCAAGACCCACGACTCGGGCAAGCTGTTCGGTTCGGTGACCGCCGCTGACGTCGCCAGTGCGATCCGCTCGGCCGGTGGGCCGGCCGTCGACAAGCGCAACGTGGAGCTGCCGAAGGGCCATATCAAGGCCACCGGCAACTACCCGGTCGTGGTGAACCTGCACCCGGACGTGCGGGCGACCGTCGAGCTCGCGGTCGTCGCAGGCTGACCCGACCTCTGGTCGTTCAACGATGCCGGCCGGTCCCTCTGGGGGCCGGCCGGCATCGTTGCGTCGGGGCGCTGCACGGGCGCGGCGTCACACGCCGGCGTCGCCCGCTTCGGCCACCGGGGCATCGACATCCACGAGTTGGCGCGCCACATCGCGCAGTGGCCGATTCGACTCCTGTGACAGCTTTTTGAGCAGCCCGAAGGCGTGGTCGGCGCTGCAGCGATAACGCTCCATGATGATGCCCTTCGCCTGGCCGATGATGTCGCGGGTCGCCAGGGCAATGGCGAATTGTTCTTTGCGGCGCAGCGCATCCCACGCCAGCGACGCATGCGTGGCGTAGGCGTGGCCGACGTCGAAGGCGTCCTCGTCGAAGGCGTGTGGGTTGTCGGCGCACACCGTCAGCGCGCCAAGCGTGTGCGTCGAACCGGCGAGCGGGAACTTCAGCAGCGATCGGATCGGGGTGCGCTCGAGGGCCAGCCGGCAGTAGGTGGGCCAGCGCGTCTCCTGCGCCAGATCGTCTATCCGGATCGGCTCCTTGTCCGCGACGAGCTGTAGGTAGGGGCCTTCGTGCACGCTGTGCTGGATGTCGTCGAGGATCGCCGGATTGCAGTGGGTGGATGCAGGCGTGTCCACGATGTTCTTCTCGGTGGTCACGGTGACCGCCGCGTACTGTGCGCCCGGGATCAACCCGGCCGCACCGACGGCAAGGTCGTCGAGGGCCAGCGATACGTCGGTCTCGGCATGGCGTTGCACCCGTTCCATCAGATCGGCGATCTGACGCTGGAGTCGAGCGCTGTCGACTCTGTCGAATTTCAAGTCGGAGGACCTCTCACCGGCTCAAGACCCGGCCAGCAACGATCACACGGCGGTGCCGGGTCGCTGCTTGTTCAACGTGAGAAGAACTTTACCCACCCCGAAAAATTGCCGCTCTCGGTGTCGCCCATATTCTTCCGTGCCCGGTTATCGGACCTGGTCGATCTCGATACGCCACTCACTCCGTTCGCAGCTACTCGATCCAAGGATCTCGATACGCCACTCACTCCGTTCGCGGCTACTCGATCCAAGGATCTCGATACGCCACTCACTCCGTTCGCGGCTACTCGATCCAAGGAGTAGGCCGAGCGTCGAGTCCCAACTGCTGGTCGAGTAGTCCGAGCCGCTAGGCGAGGACGTATCGAGACCAGCGCCACCCACCACGACGAAGATCCCACCTGCGTAGTCGGCAGACCGATGACGCCCCCACCCGTCAAACTCGCGTAGCGCAGTACGCGTGGCACACCCGCAAACCCGCCGTAGCGTCATTCCCACGAGTTCGCCATATCCGGGGGGACCGGATGGGCGCAACGAGGCGAACGTCCACAGGGCTCGTGCGACAACACATCACAGCCATGCAGGAGACGTTCGCCATGCTCATCACCATCATCATTGTCGGCGCCATCGTCGCCGTGCTCGTCTACTTCTTTCAGCCGTCGATCGATTTCGCACGCCACGAGCAACGCCAGGTCATCGCGGCCCGAGAACGGACCCAACGCAGGGTCGAACGCCGCGAGCGGAGGGTTGCTGCCGCTGCCGCTCGCGCGAGCGCACCTCCGTCACGCAGTCAGGCGCATCGACGCTCGCATGCTTGGGTGTTCGATTTCGCCACACAACTCCGGTCCTTCATCTGACCGTGGACCCCGGGAACCGTCAGCGCGGCGGGACCGGGGACGCCGGCAACTGATTCCAGTACTGCAGTCGCGGCGGCAGATAGCGCGGCGCCGGATTCGGGCTGTGCGCGGTATCGCCACTGGGGAAGAAGAATTTGTGCCAGCCCGGGGTGAAGATCAGCGCCCGCGAGCCGGTTCGGCAGGCCACGACATCGGCTCGAGGCGCGGTGCAGGTGACGCCGTAGAGGGTGACTCTGCTGCCCACCGACAACGTCGGCGGCACGAAACCCGACGGTGCATCGAAGCGATACGTGGTGGCCGGCGGCACCCACCACGGACCCTGCTGATCACCGGAGATCGCCGCGCCTCGGATCCCCGCCGGCGCCGTCGCCGGATGCCCCTGACAACCCACGTAGCGGTAGCCAGGACCGATCTGACACATCCAGCGTCCGACCCGCAAGAATCCGCGACCGTTGTCGACGTAGGCCAGGGAGCGGTACTGCTCGGGATTGACCGGCTGATATCGGGCCAGATCGAACTCGACCGGCAGTGTCGGGCCGGGAGGGACGGCCGACGAACTCGGCGCGGGAGCCGTCAGCGCGGTCACCACGGCGACGCCGAACGCGGCGATGATCGTGGCCACGGTGCGCCGCGGTCGGTGTGTGCGCAATTGGCGCAGAAATTGTTGCCTCCCCACGCCGACCATTCCAGCACACGTGCGAGGTGCGCGGGCCCGGTCGTAGCGATTCTGTGGACAGTCGACCCACTCCGGCCTGATACCTGGCGTACGCATTGACCAGGTGTTACCCGGGTCACACCCGATGTTTACCGAGTTGTTGGCAACGCGTGGTTGATCCTTGAACGCAACACGCCGATTCCCTCGCTCCGCGTGACACGCCGAGGGAATTTTCCACGCTCACTGTGGATGAAGCATTGTGCCCGTGACCTGCGACGATATTTGTCCACAGGAAGTGTTTCCCCATGTTGTGCACAGGGGGTTAACAACACTCCCGATCGCGTCCACAGTCCGTCCACAGTTTGCTGACAGTGTTGTGCACAAGTGCGTTTGAGCGGGCGCGGATCGGGGATCTAATGTGCTCCGTCAGTGCTTCTGCGTGAGCGCTCGGGGTCCGTCGGGGAAACCTGTCGGTGCCACCGGATATCACGGAGGCAAGCACGACCGACGTCGGCGGCACACGCCGCAGACGCCACAGAGTCGGACCCACTCGAGGTCGAGTGGTGCAAGTACTGCGAGAGGTTTGACACGGGTGGCAGTAGTCGATGACCGCGGGCATGAACCGGGCCATTTGGAGCCGGTGTCCGGTGGACGAGCTGGCCGTCGGAACGACGACGTTCCCGCGGAGGACTTCGGGCGGCAACCGCCCCAGGACATGGCGGCCGAGCAGTCGGTGCTCGGCGGCATGCTGCTATCCAAGGACGCCATCGCCGACGTGGTCGAGAAACTTCGGTCCGCGGACTTCTACCGACCCGCGCATCAGGCGGTCTACGACGCGATCCTCGAGCTGTACGGCAAGGGGGAGCCGGCCGACGCGGTCACGGTGTCGGCCGAATTGGAGCGCGCCGGTGAACTGCGCCGGGTCGGCGGAGCGCCCTATCTGCACACGTTGATCTCCACCGTGCCGACCGCAGCCAACGCCGGCTATTACGCCGAGATCGTCGCGGAAAAGGCCATTCTGCGTCGTCTGGTGACGGCCGGAACCCGCATCGTGCAGTTCGGCTATGCCGGTGCCGACGGACAGGACGTCGCGGAGGTCGTCGACCGCGCTCAGGCCGAGGTGTACGAGGTGACCGAGCGTCGCACCGCCGAGGACTATGTGCCGCTCGAGGAACTGCTGCAACCGACGATGGACGAGATCGACTCCATCGCCTCGCGCGGCGGGATCTCACTCGGCGTGCCGACCGGCTTCGTGGATCTGGACAAGATCACCAACGGCTTGCATCCCGGGCAGATGATCATCGTCGCCGCACGTCCCGGCGTGGGCAAGGCGCTCGCACTCGACACCCCGCTACCCACCCCGACGGGCTGGACCACCATGGGTACCGTCGGCGTCGGCGATCAGCTGCTCGACGCCCGGGGCCGCCCGACGCGGGTGGTCGCCGCGACCGACGTGATGACCGAACGACCCTGTTACGAGGTCGAATTCAACGACGGCACCATGCTCGTCGCCGACGAAGAGCACCAGTGGGTGGCCGACATCGACGGCAAACGCCAGACCGTCACCACCGGCACCCTACGGGCCCACGTCGGGTGCGCGGTGGTCCGCAACACCGAGCCGCTGGATCTGCCGCGTAAGCGCTTCGCCTACGGGCCCTATACCGTCGCCGCGCTGGCGGGGATGGCCTTCGACGATCCCGAGATCAGCATGCGGATCGACGCCGAGGGCCCCGTCGACGTGATGACATTGATGGCCGATCTCGGCGGGCGCATCCCGTTCGAGTATCTGCGGGGGTCGATCGCGCAGCGTCGGGCACTGCTCGCGGGGTTGCTCGACGCGCGTGCCACGGTCGACGACGACGGTTGGATCACGGTGCCGGCCGCCACGCGGCACATGACTGCCGTCGTCGCCGACCTGGTGGCGGGTTTGGGGTACAGCTACAAGCGCTCGGCCACCGGCTGGCTGCGTGTGGACGCCGACGACGATGTGTTCACCGTGCACCACAAGGCAATTCGGCACAAGGAGCTCCGCCGACGCGCCGGGGTGCGCAGGCTGGTCGACGTGCGGCCCATCGACTCGGTGCCGGTGCGCTGCGTCGAGGTGGACAACGACGACCACATGTACCTCGCCGGCGAGGCGATGGTGCCCACCCACAACTCAACCCTGGCGATGGACTTCCTGCGGTCGTGCTCAATCCATCACGGGCTGACCAGCGCCATGTTCTCGCTGGAGATGAGCAAGACCGAGATCGTGATGCGTCTGTTGTCGGCGGAGGCGAAGGTCAAACTCGGCGACATGCGTGGCGGATCGATGACCGACGACGACTGGACCCGTCTCGCCCGCCGTATGGGCGAGATCTCCGAGGCTCCACTGTTCATCGACGACTCGCCCAACCTGACGATGATGGAGATCCGCGCCAAGGCGCGACGCTTGAAACAGCGCCAAGACCTTCGCCTCGTCGTCGTCGACTACATGCAGCTGATGACCTCGGGTAAGAAGGTCGAGTCCCGCCAGCAGGAGGTCTCTGAGTTCTCCCGCCAATTGAAGCTGCTGGCAAAGGAACTCGAGGTTCCCGTGGTCGCGATCAGTCAGCTCAACCGCGGGCCGGAACAGCGGACAGACAAGAAGCCGCAGGTGTCCGACCTGCGCGAGTCGGGATGCTTGCCCGCCTCGGCGCGAATCCTGCGCGCTGACAATGGGTCCGAGGTCACGCTCGGTGAGCTGATGGCGACGGGTGAGCAGCCGTTGGTGTGGTCGCTCAACGAGCGTATGCGTCTGGTCAAACGTCGGATGGTCAGAGTCTTTCCGAGCGGCCGCAAAGAGGTCTTCCGGGTACGTATGGCGTCCGGGCGGGTCGTCGAGGCGACCGGGAACCATCCGTTTCTGACGGTGGACGGCTGGATTCCGTTGGCGGAGCTGATGGTCGGCGAAAAGGTGGCCGCGCCGCGATCGGTCCCGGAGCCCGCCCATGTCGCTGAGACGGACAACGCGGCGGTTGATGCGGCGGTCGACTGGTTCTGCGGTGCCGGAGATCGCGTGAGCGTCCGTCAGCTGCCGACAGCGGACGTCCTCAGTGTTGTCGGTCAGGTCGCTGAGCGCTTCGCGATGAAGTCGCCCGATGAGTGGACATTCGCCATGCCGGATGGGGATGTGGCATGGGAATTCGTCCACTTGCTGTCGCGCTTGGGTGTGTTCGCTGCGGTAGATCTCGCTGCCGCTGGTCGATCTCGATACGTGACTCACTCCGTTCGCCACGAGTCGATCCAGGGAGTAGCCCGCGAGCCGCTAGGCCCTACTGCTGGTCGAGTAGCCCGCGAGCCGCTAGGCCGTCCTGCTGGTCGAGTAGCCCGCGAGCCGCTAGGCGAGCGAGCGTATCGAGACCACGCACCCCACGCCGTCACCGTCTCCGGCCACGACCAGCTCACCCACCTGACCGCCCAGCTCGGCGTGGGATCACCCGCCCGCCTGGCCACTGCGGACGTGTCCAACCATCGCCACGTCTCAGACGAGCTGCACACGTTGCTGGATGCACGCGAGTTGGTCCCAACGTCGCTAGCAGCGGGCGCCGAGTCGAGGTCCAGGCGCGACGCCAGATCGGTCCTTGCTCAAGTCGCCGACATCCTCGACTCGGTCGATGTCGACCTGATGGTCAGCAACGACGTCTACTGGGACGAGATCGCATCGATCGAATCCATCGGTGAACAAGATGTTTTCGATGGCACCGTCCCCGGAACACACAACTTTATCGCCAACGGCATCGCATTGCACAACAGCCTCGAGCAGGACGCCGACATGGTGATCCTGCTCCACCGTCCCGACGCCTTCGAGCGCGACGACCCGCGCGCCGGTGAGGCCGACATCATCTTGGGTAAGCACCGCAACGGTCCCACTGCGACGATTACCGTTGCGCACCAACTGCATTTGAGCAAGTTCGTGGACATGGCGCGCGGGTAGTCCGACCGTCCGTGTTGTCGTGTCTCACACGTCAGGCGATCTGACGCAGTCGGCTACCTTCAGTCTGCTGCGGGTTTCGCCAGTCACGGAGGAGTTGGAGTCCTTGAATCAGAAGTATTGGGATGACTTGATCGCCGAGGGGCGCGGGCTCACGCGGGTGGCCGAGGGTGAAGCGCGCGACGTCGTTGTACCGCTCCATCCCGAAGACCGTGCGTCGGTGCGCAAATTGGCCGAAGCCTATCGTGCATCTGCGAACGACACCCGCGACCGACAAATCGATCGCCCGGAGCACCAGCTCCAAGACGTTATCGACGCGTATCGATGGATGTATCCACACGCATCTCGCTGTGTGGGTCCGCGTGGGATACCCAGGTAGAGGACAGTTCGCCGGTCAATCGGCATTCCATGCGGCTGTCACGAGTTCGGGACAATGCGTTGACTGGCGCGTGCGCGGCGCTCTCCGTACGCGCATCAGAAGAAGTGTCGCCGTCGCGGCCGCCCGAGTCACGTTCTGGTCCTCGAGGAGGCGGGTTAGCACCCTGAGGTTGGGAAAGTCGATGTTCAGGTTGTCGGGACCCGAGTCGTGGTAGTCGGCGGCGCGGATCTCGACACCGGGATGTTGCCGCTTGAATTGGACGTACGCGGTATCGGGATCGGTGTCACCGAACAGCGCAGTTCCGTTCACTTGCATGAAGCCATCGATGTCGCCTGTCTGCAAGTCCCGGAGGATCACGAGAGTTTCGACCATTCCCACAGTGAGGCAACATATCGTGCGGCAGCGAGCTGGTGATCCGCCCCGATAAGCTTTCATCGGCGCGCTTAAATTCCAGTAATGGCCCTCTGTCGCATGCGGGTGCACGACGCACCGATTGAGGTACTGACCGAGGACGCGAGGAACCAATCCAGCGCTCTCACCGCACAATTCAGTCAGGTTTCGGAAGTTTCTATCGGACCCGGCCACGGCTGGGTTCGCCAGGTCGAAGCGCCTTCCTTCCAGGGCGTCGGTCCGGTTGCCACGTTCTGGTGCTGAGAGCCATTCGGCCTGTTCGTCAGCGGGGATGATTTCGTCGAGCGACGACGAGCCCGTGACAACGGTCATTTCGGATTTGTTGCGCGCGTGGAGGCCCGCCGTCTGGGCCGAGTGGATCAACGCCCGTTCTTCTCGCAGCAGATGGCGCAGTGTGTTGGTCGCCAGCGACGCATCAGGGTCTGTCTTGACCCGAACGCTCACGGTGTCAGGATGCACGAGAAGGTGCTGGCCGAGTCGTTTGTCGATCGAGACCGATTGACCGACATAGCATTCTCCGTTCCGGAACTCGAGCAGATAGTAGCCGGCAAATCCCTTGCCCTGCTCGGCGAGGAGAGCCTTCACCGCGGACGGGTTAGCGGGCCGGACTTCATCGGTGTAGCCGTTCTTGATCGCCCACTGGTCGATGCGTTGCCGACGTTCGACCAGCTCAGGCTCGCTCGGCAGAGTGGGTGGTGTCAGTGAGATCGCGGGTCGGGTTGGAGCGGAACGGAAGTTGTTGAGGGGCGCATCCACGCCGTCCGCCAATGTCCACGGCGGCGCAATTGCCACGGCATAGTCGGCGAGTATGACGTCGCTGCGGGGCCAGATGTCGTCGCCGGCGACGAACCCGATGCGATCGAACGCCCACGTACCGTCGCGGTGCTCGCTCCAGTCGGCGACAACCTTTACGATCCCCGGAACTTTGCCAAGCGCTCGTTGAACAACCTTGTCGTGCAAGCGTTCGCTGGGTGGCGCGGTCGCTCGTACCTGGATGCCGGCGGGATCTCCCAACGGCGACGGCACGACGTAGCCGAGCCGCACGCGCCACCCGGTGGCAGTAAGGGTCTGCACGAGTTGCATCACCGGGCGGTGGACGCTCACGGTCTCGTCGTAGTAATCGTCCGCACGGACCTTATCGAGCGGCAACGGCTCGGTTGGCACAGCGTCGGGCTGTCGAAATCGTCGAGGACTCAGGAATGCGGGAAACGCGCTGAGCTCACTCGTACCGTCCGGGCTGGTGCCTGGGCTCAGTGGTTCGTCGTCGGCCTCGAGGCGCCAAGCGGTCCCGTCGTGCTGATAGAGAACCCCGGTCTCGTCGGCGTCGGAGAACATCACCGCGAGCCCAGCCTCCGTGGTCTCGATCCACATATTGGAAGGAACCCCGATCAGGACGGCGAGTTGGAGCTCGGAAGAGATCCCGTCGGCAATGATCGGAGTGTTCGGTTCGGCAGCAGCCATTTCGTGGCCCTTCGGCATCTTGGTGGTCCGGCGAGGGTAGGAGCTGATCGCTGGCGGTTGACGCGGCCGTGCTCAGCACCGCGTAGTGAGCGAGATTTTGGCACACGCTACCGACAAGCGAGCAGCGAAGGCCCGAGCATCACTGGTGGTGTTCGCGCGTCATGGGAGCCCGGGCAGAGCCCCTGACGCACGGAAACGTTGTGAGGTGCCGAATTCTCTAACAACTGAATAGAGACAATTTCGAATTCGGTTGTTGGATTGTCGACTGCAGATATGCTAAAGGAATGAACTCGGTCGCATCAATGCTGCTCGATGCTGGCGTGAGAGTTCTCAGCGGCACCACCAAGCACATCGAATACCTGCACCAGGGCCAGGCAGTCCGCGCCGACATCGACCGCTACGACCGACTCCCGCCGACACTCAAATTTGGGGACCGGCACCGGCGACAACTGGTGGTGTGCGACTCGGCATCGGACAGGGCGCGCGCCGCGGCGCTTGCCGAGCCGTGTATCGACCTCGTGATCAACGAACCTCGCGAGGTCATCCTCAGCGGCCACACCTATCAGCGAGTCGACCGCACGCACCCGCAGCCCCGATCACGCGCATTCGGGTCCGCCGCGGTCGAACGCGTCATCATGCTCGCGACGCAGCCGATGCGGCAAACCGACATCGCGGACGCCGCCGGGATCACCCAACAGGCCGTGTCGAAACACCTGGCACGTACCGGGGCCGGGCCGACGCCGCTGTCTGAGACGGAACGGGAACAGATGCTGGAGGGCTGGTTGGCCCGATACCGACCGACCCTGGAGGAAACCTACTGGTACGGACTCGATGACACCGCGGTACAGGTCCGCGAGGTCATGTCCTTCACGCGGGAACTCGACGTGCGCGCCCAGATCGGCGGTGAGATCGCCGCCGATCTGATGCGGCCGTGGCGAGTCCCGACACGAGGCGTCGTATACGCCGACGAACTCATCGATCTCACGCCGCTCGGGCTCGTGCCGGCCGGCTCCGATGACGCGACGGTGACGCTGCGAGTGAGCGCAGACCACACCGTCGCGGCGACCGCTCGCTGGTGGAGCACACATCACGGCGGACTTACTGACATCGGCGATGTCGTCGACCCGGTGATGGCGCTGTGGGACCTGACCACCGGCCCTGACCTTGGTGACGACGCTTTAGAGGAATTGCGTGCCTGGATCCAGTCCCGTCGCAGCGGTGACGATCGCGTCGACATCCAACGCTGACGATGCCGGCCTGATCGCCCTGCGAGATTTCACCGTCGTCGCCGGTACGGGCGACGACGGTCACCGAGGCGCCGCGGACCGGACCGTGGCAATTGCATGAGGCGGCCGCGGTGCAGGCCGGTGAGCGGTGTGATGCGGCCCGAGCCGCCTTGCGTATCAAGGCGATGCCTCCTAGCGCGGTTCCGGTCCGACTGTCAGCGGTGCTCGGCCGTCATGTCGCGTCGCCACCCAGCTGAAACGACCAATCCCCGCCATATGTCAGTCCGTACGAATACCCTCACCCCACCCTGTCTGCTCCGGCGTCTCGCGCTAGATTGAGTCAGACATCACGATGCGTTCCGGAGGTGTGATCGGTGCAGGACGAACGGTGGGTGGAGATCTCACCGTCGCAGTTCGAGCATGAGGCGAAGGGCCTCGCCTACATCAAGCAACTGCTGCCCGACAGCCCTCCCTTCCGGGCATGGTCGAACTTCGAGTTCCGCGACAACCGCGGGCGCTGGCACGAGGTGGACCTGCTGGTCCTCGCCGCCGACACGCTGTATCTGATCGAACTGAAGTACTACAAGGGTGTGCTACGCGGCAACGACCACGTGTGGCAACGCGCCGGATACCGGTCCGAGGATTCACCACTACTGCTGGCGCGTCGCAAAGCGCAGTACTTCAAGTCGCTGCTCAAGGATCGGATCGAGGAGAGAACAGGGCAGCGTGGCGCCGGCAAGGTCATCCCGTACGTGCAGGAGTTGGTGTTCCTGCACCACCCCGACCTCGTCTGCGAGATGCCCGCAAGCTCGACGATCAACATCTACGGGTTCGACGAGAACGAACGCACCAGCGGACTGACCGGTATCGGGCAGCGGCTCTTGCAAACGCCGCGGCATGAACCGGTCAGCGAAGAGAAGTCGCTTCTCATCCGGGATCTGATGGAGGCGATCGGGCTGGCGCCGCGCCGGCAGCGTGAAGTCGGGTCATGGGTGATCGACGAGGAGCCCCTCGGCGACGGTGAGGGCTGGCAGGACTGGCCGGCGTTCCATCACGTCGACACCGAACGCCACGCCCGCATCCGCTTCTACCTGCCCCGACCCGGCGCCACCTCCGCCGACCAGCACGCCCAGGCACGCGCCGTCGAACACGAATACCGACTGCTGGCTCGGCTGCGGCGCGACGGCCTCCAAGTCCCGGTCGACGTGGTGAAAGAACCCGAACTCGGCATCGGCCTGGTGTTCACCCAGTCAAAGGACGACGCCCGCCTCGACCTGTGGCTCGCCGACAACCGCAGCCGACTCACCCTCGACGACCAACTCGAACTGATCGCCGAAATTGCTGAGATCATCCAGTACGCACACCGCCACCGCGTGGTGCACCGCACGCTCAACCCGCGCGCCATCACCATCCGCACCCGCAGCAACAACGTGCAACCGCAGGTCACCGACTGGGACACCGCCGGGGTGCTCCCGGCCAACGCCGAATCCGGGGTCACCCGACTCACCGCCGGCGCACTGAGCCTGATGGCCGGCGCGCTCAGCGATCAGGCCCGGCTGTTCGCCGCCCCCGAGGACATGAAGTCCACCGACCCGGCACGCCTCGACGTGTTCGGGGTGGGTGCACTCGCGTTCTACCTGCTGACCGGCGGCCGGGCACCGGCCACCGAACGCGGCGAACTGATGGATCGGCTGCGCCGCGACCACGGGCTCGACCTCGCCGCCGACATGCCGCAGGCCCCGTCGGCGCTACGCAACTGGGTGCTCACCGCCACCCACCCCGTTCCGGCCGAACGGTTCTCGACGATGGCTGATCTGCTCGACGGACTCGAGCAGGTGCGCCGCGATCTCACCCAACCCGACACCGGCTCCGACCCCCTGGAAGCCGGCCCGGGCGACGACCTCGGCGACGGACGATTCGAGTACAAGCGCCGGCTCGGCGCCGGATCGACCGCAGTCGGCATCCTGGTGATCGACCGACGGGCCGGCAACGCCGAACGCGTGCTGAAAGTCGCCCGCGACGACGAGGCCGCCGGCCGCCTGCACGACGAAGCCCACCTCCTCGGCAAACTCAACGACCCGCGGATCGTGCAACTGTCCTCGGAGGTCACCGTCGGCGGCCGCGACGCCCTGGTGGTGCAATACGCCGGCCGCACCACCCTTGCCGAAGAACTCACCGCCAAGGCCGGACGACTGTCGATCGACCTGCTCGAACGGTGGGGCACCGACCTACTGCAGGCGCTGGTCGCGCTCGAACGCGCCGGCGTGATGCACCGCGACCTCAAACCGTCCAACCTGGGGGTGTTCGCCTCCAGCAACCGCGCCGACACTCACCTGATGTTGTTCGACTTCTCCATGGCCGGCGTCGACCCGCGCAACATCGAAGCGGGCACCCCGCCCTACCTGGACCCTTTTCTCGGCCTCGCTGGCCGCCGCCAATACGACACCGCCGCCGAACGCTACGGCGCCGCCGTGGTTCTCTTCGAGATGGCCACCGGGCAGGCACCCCGCTACGGCACCGACCCTGAGGTCAACCCGGCCGCCACCGACGACGATGCGACCGTCACCCCGGACATGTTCGAACCGGCCGTGGCCAGTGCGCTCACCACCTTCTTCACCGCCGCCCTCTCCCGCAACGCGGCAAACCGCCCCGACACCGCCGAGGACATGCTGCGCATCTGGCGGCAGGTGTTCACCGAACTGGACTTGGCGACAACCGAACCCGATGTCAGCACGGACGTCACCACGTCGACCACCCTGCAGGCCGCAGGCCTCACCGCCCGCGCCATATCCGCCCTCGCGGCAGCACAGGTCACCACCGTCGGCGAACTCCTGGCACTGGATTCCACCCGGCTCAACCGGCTGGTCGCCAAGGAGGCCAAACCGACCCGCCGCGAGATCCTGGACCGCTACCAGGCGTGGGTCAAAAAGCTCGACCCCAAGAAGAAGCGCCTTACCTCGACCAGCACGCAAAACCTCCTTGGGCTCGACGACGCCGTGACCCTGCTCCTCGACGCGGTCGGCACCCAACGCGCCAGTACCCGACGCCACGCCGCGGAAATGCTGCTCGGCACTCGTTCCGGACTCGATGCCTTTGCCAGCGGCCACGAACTCGCCACGGCGCTGGACAAAACCCTGCCGCGCGGCCACCAGCTCCTCAAGGAGCTGCAAGCCGATTGGGGCAGCAACTCCGACACCCGCACTCTGCTTGACGGTGTGCTCGACGTCGCCGACACCGTGCTCCGCGACTCCGGTGGCGTGGTGGCGATCTCCACACTGACCGCCGAAATCCGCGGCCGATTGCCGCAAGCGGACTCCGGGACCGCGGACGTTGCCGAACGGGCCCGCCGCGAACGCGCGGCCGCCGGCCTGCTGCGGGTCGCCTATGACCGGCTGACCGAGCACGAATCCGCCGAAGGTGACCGGCAACTGGTGCGGCGCCGCCACGGCGGCCGGCTCACCCTAGTCGCCGACGACGAGAAACTGCTGGCCGCCGCCGAAGCCGCCGCCAAACGCGCCGACGAACTGGTCACCGCCGCGCACTCGACCGGCACCTCCGACGGGGTTGTCGCCGCCGGCACCGCCGTCCGCGAACTCGGCCGCAGCTTCAGCCGCGCGTATCGCAGCGCCACCGACCCGGGCACTCCGGTTCCGGTACCGAGTGACGCCCGCCTGGTACGGCTGGCCGCCGCGATCTCGCGCAACACCGCGGTCTCCGGTCGCGGCGAATTGCACTCGCGCACCATGGAACCGACCGCCGCGCTGCGACTTGCGCTCGGCGGCCTCGCGCAGACCGAACAACTCACCGCGGGGGAGGTGCGAGCTCGGGTGGCGGCGCGCTTCCCCGATCTGGATCGACTACCGCAACGCCCCCATCTCGATCCGATCGTCGCGCGCGCTGAACTCGGACTCTCCTGGGACGAGACGCGTTCGCGCTACCGCTACGAGACGCAGGCGCCACCAAGCCAGACGTCCCTACACACCCGACCGGCCACCCACCAGGGCTCCAGCCCCGAAGCCACCGAACCGCAGTGGACCGGCGGCGACGTCCGAGCCCAACGTGACATGCTGGCCACCTCCCTGCGGGAGAACGGGTTCGTCGTCATCGGCGTACCGGTGCACCGACCCGGCGAGCACGATGCCGTCGCGCACTCCCTCGCCGGCGACCATCACGGCGAGCTCCTGGACGTGACCGGTGCCATCGTCACGAAGATGCGAGAGTTCTCCTCGGCCAAGGGGTTGCCGTGGGATCTGGTTCGCAGCGCCGACGCCGCAGAATCCGGCACCCGCGACGCCCGCGGGCTTCGGGCGGTTCTCGATCAGGTGATGCCGCAGTTCCGCACCGAGCTGGAGCAGCAGGTGTTCTCCGACGACGTGCCGCCCGGCAGCGGCCCGCTGATCCTGCGAGAGCTCTCGCCGCTGGCCCGCTACGGCTACCTCGACGTGCTGGCTCACCTGAGTGATCTCTCAGCGCCCCGCCGCCGCCCGGTGTGGGTCGTGGTTCCGCAGTTGCGGGGGCAGCGCGGCGCCATGGTGGACGGAAAACCCATCCAATTAGGTTCTCCAGGAGGGCAATTCGTCGTGTGGTCACCGGCGGACGACACGGCACAGACGCACGACGACGACACGGAAACGAGTGAGGTGGTGTGACCGTGGCGTTTGTTGCGGCCGAGTTGGTGAAGGCCCTGCGCACACAGTTGGGTCGGCTCGAAGATGACCTGCGGGCCCGGGTCGACGGTGACGACGTCTCGGCTCGCCAGGAGGCGGTTGCGGCGCTGTGGCACGCCGAGCACGCTGAGGCGTTGTCCGCGCAGCGCACCGCCGCATCGTGGCAGGCGTGGCGCGATGAGCGGGTGACCCAGTCGGCGGTGGCCTGGCTGCTGCTCACCGTGTTCGCTCGCTACTGCGAAGACAACACGCTGGTGTCGAAGGCGTGGATCGGTGGGCCGGACGCAGACTCCCGCCAGGAGGCTCTGGACGCACGACGCACCTACTTCGCCGCCAATCCCGAACACACCGACCGGGACTGGCTGACCACTATCGCCGACCACTTTTCGACGCTGGATGCGACTCGCGGTCTGGTCGACTTGTACTCGCCGATGCACCAAGTCGCGCCCTCGGGTGACGCCGCCCGCGAACTGCTCGAGTTCTGGTGGGACAAAGACGCTGAAGGCGAGCCGCGCTGGAGTTTCACCGGTGTTGACACCCGATTCCTCGGCGACGTCTATCAGGATCTGTCCGAGTTTGCGAAGGACACCTACGCGCTCCTGCAGACACCGGAGTTCGTGGAAGAGTTCATCCTCGACCAGACCCTCGAACCCGCACTCGACGAACGGCCGCTTGACGGCTTCACCGTCATCGACCCCACCTGCGGCTCCGGACACTTCCTGCTCGGCGCCTTCCACCGACTCCTCGACCGCTGGCAGCGCGAAGCCCCTGCCCTGGGACAGCGGGTGTTGGTACAGCGCGCTCTCGAATCGGTGTACGGCGTCGACATCAACCCGTTCGCCATCGCAATCGCACGCTTCCGGCTCCTCGTCGAAGCACTCCACGCCAGCGGCGACAAGTCGATCGAGAAGCTGATCGACATCCAACTGAATCTCGCTGCGGGTGATTCGTTGTTGTGGGGTGCTCGGCAGCAAGCTCTCGACGACGACATGTGGGGCACGGGGCGAGAACGCCTGGCGCTCTCAACCGAAGACGCGGAAGCGCTGAAGGCGATCCTGCAGCGAGAACACGACGCCGTAGTGGGGAACCCGCCCTACATCGTGGTCAAGGATTCGGCTCTGAATCAGACCTACCGGCAACTGTATTCGACCTGTCACCGTCAGTACGCCCTGACAGTCCCGTTCATGGAGCTGTTTCATGACCTCGCCAAGGGTGGCGTGGAGAAGCCTGGTTGGGTCGGTCAGATCACCTCGAACTCGTTCATGAAACGCGAGTTCGGGTCGAAGCTGATCGAAGAGTTCTTAGTGACGCGTGATCTCAAACGTGTCATCGATACGTCTGGCGCCTACATTCCGGGACACGGAACTCCCACTGTGATCATTGTGGGACGCAACCGATCCCCTGTCGGAGAAACAGTGCGTGCCGTTCTCGGTGTGCGTGGTGAACCTGGCAGGCCCGATGAGCCAGCGAAGGGGCTTGTGTGGTCAGCGATCGTGGATCACGTCGACGAGCCGGGATTCGAGAGTGGCTGGATCAGCGTCGCCGATCTACCGCGTGCCAGCCTTGGTGCTCATCCGTGGAGCCTTTCCGGGGGCGGAGCGCCCGAGACACTCAAAGCGATCGAGGAAGCAACTAACACATCGCTGCGACACCTTCAGAAGCGAATTGGCTTCTTCGGTGACAGCCATGCAGACGAAATCTTCTTTCTTCCGGACGGGTATGCGCGGCGACTACCGGGTTCCCCGGCGTTGCATTTGGCATCACGCGGGGACGAAGTGCGTGATTGGGATGCGGCATCATCGGAAGTAGCACTCCTCCCGTACTCAGACGGCGGTTCGATCCTCAGCTTGCCCGCGATGGGTGGTGCCGTGGATCGATACCTCTGGCGCTTCCGGACGACACTGGGCTCCCGATCAACATTCGGAGGTGGGACGTACTTCACGAGTGGACGGGACTGGTACGCCTGGCATCAACTACCAAGAGATGAGCACACGTCGGAACTCTCCATCACCTTCGCCTTCGTCGCCACGCACAACCACTTCGTCCTGGACCGCGGCGGCAAGGTGTTCAATCGTTCCGCGCCGGTGATCAAGTTGCCGGAGGGGGCGAGCGAGGACGACCATCTGCGGCTGCTCGGGGTGCTCAACAGCTCGGTCGCGTGTTTCTGGCTCAAGCAGGTCTGCCACGACAAGGGAAGCCAGTCGGGTTCAGGTGGTTTCATGCACGACGAGTGGGAGGTCTTCTACGAGTTCACAGGCACAAATCTGAAGAACTTTCCGCTTCCGTCGTCCTACCCACTGGAACGTACCCGCATCCTCGACAACCTCGTGCAGAAACTGGATGCGCATGCTCCGGCTGCCATCGCCGTGGCCGCCGTGCCGACCAGCGAGGCGCTCGAAACGGCGCGTTCCGGGACGCAGCGTGTTCGTGCCTTGATGATCGCGCAGCAGGAGGAACTCGACTGGGAGTGCTACCGCCTCTATGGGTTGATTGACGAAGATCTCACTCATGGCGGTGAGTTGCCTGGGATCGCCCTAGGAGAAAGGGCTTTCGAGATCGCGCTTGCGCGGGCTCTCGCTGATGGCGAATCCACCGTGTGGTTCGAGCGGCACCAGTCCATTCCGGTTACCGAGATTCCCGAACACCTGCCCTCCGTCTATCGTGACCTGATTCACCGCCGCCTCGTCGCCATTGCGTCGAATCCGGTTATCCGCCTGTTGGAGAGGCCGGAACACAAGCGTCGGTGGGCGAGTGATCCGTGGGACAAGCGCGTCAATGAAGCCCTGCGCCACTGGCTTCTCGACCGAATCGAGAACAGAGACCTGTGGTTTGAGGACGGCCATCCGACGCCGCGCAGTGTCGCACAGTTGGCCGACCGCCTCGACCGCGACGAGGACTTCCGCCAGGTCCTGCGGATGTGGGCGGGCAGCCCGGACCTGTCGACCGGTGCCGCGCTGGAAAAGCTCCTCGCCGACGAAGGCGTGCCGTATCTGGCGGCATGGCGGTACAAGCCGAGCGGACTCACAAAACGCGAAGCGTGGGAACAAGCCTGGGAGCTGCAGCGCCGCGAAGACGCCGGCGAGAAGCTGAACACACCGATACCGGTGCCACCCAATTACAGGACATCCGACTTCCGCAAGACGTCGTATTGGTCGCGACGCGGCAAGCTCGACGTGCCCAAGGAACGGTTCATCGCCTACCCGGGGGCCGGGCGCGACTCGGACCCGACGGAGCTGCTCGGATGGGCAGGCTGGGACCATGCCGAACAGGCCCTCGCGCTCGCCGGGGCGATCGACGAACGCATCAGCGCCGACGGATGGGACCAGACCAGCCGCGACAAACTGGTGCCGATGCTTGCCGGTCTGGCTGAACTGCTGCCGTGGGTCCGGCAATGGCACGGCGAGGTCGACCCCGAATTCGGTGAATCGGTCGCTGACACCATCGACGAAGTACTGCGCTCGCACAGCGTCGAACTCGGCATCGGACCCGACGAACTCGCTGCATGGCGGCCACCGGCCGCCACCCGCGGACGCCGCACACGCAAGACGAAGACGGAGGACTCGCAGCGATGAGTAGCATTTCGCCGCACTACAGGACGATTACCCAACTCCTACAAAGCCGCTCGTATTCGATCGATGACTATCAGCGCGAGTACAAATGGGAGACGGCGCATATACAGGAGCTGCTGAGCGACCTGCAGAACAAGTTCGAGACTTCCTACCGCGAAGGCGATGGACCCAAACAAACCGCCACTTACGCGGACTACTTTCTCGGGTCGATCATCGTGGCGCGACGCGGGACCAAGAGTTACCTCGTGGACGGGCAACAGCGCGTCACGTCACTCACCCTGTTGCTCATCTATCTGTACCGGACTGTGAAGGAACGAGGTCACTCGGTGACCTCAACGATCGAAAGCCTCATCTTCTCGGATAACCTCGGTGATCAGAGCTTCAATCTCGATATCCCTGATCGAACGCCTGTGATCAAAGCTCTCTTCAACGGCGAGGATTTCAACCCGGACGGTAAAGACGAGTCCACGGTAACCATCGTCGCCCGCTACCGTGACATCGAGGAGTATGACCTCGCTGACGAGCTGGGCGATGCGCTGCCGGTCTTCATCTATTGGTTGTTGAATAACGTCGGTCTGATCGAGATCACGACGGACTCGGACACTCACGCGTATTCGATCTTCGAAGCGATGAACGATCGGGGTAAGCCGCTGAGCCCTGTGGACATGCTCAAGGCGTACCTCCTGACCCCTATCGACGATGAAGCTGCGAGGGCTGAGGCCAACCGAAGTTGGAAGCGGACAGTAGTTGATCTGACTTCATGGTCGAGCGATCCCGATGGTGACCGAGACGCGATAGTCATCAAGGCCTGGCTACGTGCGCAGTACGCCATGACAATTCGCGACCGAAGGGCCGGCGCCTCCGACAAAGACTGGGAACTGATCGGTACCACGTTCCATCGATGGGTCCGGGATAACGCATCACACCTGGGCATCGGCGACAGCACCTCCAATCTGCGGCTGATGACCGAAGAGTTCGACTTCTATGCACGCGCCTACAAGTCGATCTTGGAAGCCGCGAGCACCTACACGCCGGGGCTTGAGTCCGTCTTCTACAATTCGCACAACGAGTTCACCTGGCAATACACGGTTCTGCTGGCACCCCTCGCGCCCACGGACGACGCCGAGACCGTACGGCGCAAGATCGAAGCCACCGCCGCCTACCTGGACATCTGGGTCATGCGCAGGACAATCAACTATGTACGAGTGGGGTATTCGGCGGTTAACTACGCGATGTGGTTGCTGTGCAAGGACATTAGGCGCAAACCGATAGACGAGCTGGTGGGAATCCTTCAAGAGAAGCTGTCGCAAGACGACGCAACGTTTGAAGGCAGCCCCAGTCGTGGGAGATCCGGCATCGGAGATTTACGCCTGAATCAGTTCAGCCGACGGTACATCTACCATCTCTTGGCGCGGGTGACCGCCTATGTCGATGTGGGCGCTGGCCGCGCGGACCCTTTCCCGACACTGGTGGACCGTACCCGAAAGAATCCCTTTGACATAGAGCACATCTGGGCCAACAAGTTCTCTCGGTACGCGGATATTTTCGACTCGGCGGCCGAGTTCGATGCCTGGCGTGACAACGCGTCGGGACTCCTCCTGCTTCCGGCAGACGTCAACCGCAGCTACCAGGACAAGGAATTCGAAGCCAAAGCGCCACATTACGCCAAACAGAACTTCTACGCGGCAAGCCTGACCTCGGCGGCGTACGACCACCAACCGCAGTTCGCGAAATTCACTGCCGAACAGGGGCTTGACTTCACGCCGTTCGATCATTTCGGCAAGGACGAGCAGGAGAAGCGGTCTGACCTGCTCCTCGAGATAGCCAATAAGATCTGGTCACCAGACAGACTCAAGGAGCAGCTCCCATGACCCTGCTGCGCGATGTCATCAACATTCCCGAACGCACCGGCGGCGACGACTATGTGCTGCGGCTGACCGACAGCACCGACGACGACGCGCACATCCGGGCCACCCTCGACCAGTACGTGCTCACGGAATCGCTGGAAACCAACTTCACCGCCGCGCTAGGCCTGGTGGCCGACGGCATCGACAACCAGACCTCGCGCGCCGCGTTCCTCACCGGCTCGTTCGGCTCCGGTAAATCACACTTCATGGCCGTGCTGTACGCCCTGCTCGGCAACCATCCGGCCGCCCGCACTGCGAAGTACACCTCACTCACCGGCCGCTACGACGAACAGCTCAACGGCAAATCCGTGCTGCGGCTCACCTATCACCTGCTCGGGGCAAAAAGCCTGGAGGAAGCGGTCTTCCGCGGCTACCTCCGCCAGATCGCCCGCCTGCACCCCGACGCACCGCTGCCCGCCGTCCACGTCACCGACACCCTCATCGAGGACGCCGAGAAGCTGCGCGGCCAGATCGGCGACGACGCCTTCCTCGCCGGCCTCGGCGGCGGAGACACCGGCGGTGGCTCCGCTGACGCATGGGGTGCGGTGCTCGGCGGTGACACCTGGGACCTCGACACCTACCTGGCCGCGGTCGCCGCGCCACCCGAGGACACCAAACGCACCACCCTGGTGTCGGCGCTGGTGCGCAGCTACTACGGGTCGTTCGTGGAACAGGCCACCTACGTCGACCTCGACCGCGGACTCGTCGCCATCACTGAACACGCCCAAACCCTCGGCTACGACGCCGTCGTACTGTTCCTCGACGAGCTGGTGCTGTGGCTGGCGTTCTCCGTCACCGACAGCGAGTTCTTCTCCCGCGAATCACAGAAACTCACCAAACTCGTCGAATCGTCCGGCAGCCGCCGCCCGATCCCGTTGGTGTCCTTCGTATCCCGGCAGATGGACCTGCGCAAATGGTTCGCCGACGCCGGTGCATCCGGCGCCGAACAGGACGCCCTCGACCGGGCCTTCCACTACCAGAAGGAACGCTTCTACGAGATCGAACTCGGCGACGACAACCTCGCCGAAGTTGCCCACGCGCGCCTGCTGCGGCCCCGCGACGACGCCGCGGCCGCCGTGCTCGACGAGGCCTTCCGGTCGGTCAGCCGCAGCCCCGAAGTGTGGGATGTGCTGCGCGACACCATGAACGCCACCGACAGCCACACCGGCGCCTCCGAACGGGAGTTCCGGCTCACCTACCCGTTCTCCCCGGCACTGGTCGCCACCCTGCGGCACCTGTCGTCGGTGATGCAACGCGAACGCACCGCCCTCAAGGTGATGCAGCGGATGCTCGTCGACCGCCGCGACACGCTGACCACCGCCGACCTGATCCCGGTCGGCGACGCCTTCGACTACATCGTCGAAGGCAACACCCCCATCGACTCGCACGCCGGCACCATGTTCACCGCCGCCTCCGAGCTCTACCGCACCAAACTGCTACCGATCCTGCTGCGCGCACACGAGGTCACCGAAGAACAACTCGACGACGATCCGGCGTCGGTGCCGGTCGGTTTCCGGGCACATGAACGGATCGCCAAGACGCTGCTGCTGTCGGCGGTTGCCCCCAAGGTGCCTGCGCTGCAGGACATCACCGCATCCCGCCTGGCGGCGCTCAATCACGGGTCGATCCGCTCGAAACTGCGTGGCGGCGAGGCCCGCGTGGTCCTCGGCGTGGTGCGTGGCTGGGCCAAGGACGTCCCCGAGATCACCGTGTCCGAGGGCGCCAACCCGATCATCCGGGTGCAACTGTCCGACGTCGACTATCAGTCGGTGCTCGACCGCATCCGGGCCGAGGACAATGCCGGACGCCGCCGCGTGCTGATCCGCACCCTCGTCCACCGGGCGCTCGGCGTGAGTACCGCGCAGGACGACCTCGTCGGTGCCGCCACCCGCACCATCACCTGGCGAGGGTCGCGGCGCGAAGTCGACGTGGCGTTCGGCAACATCCGCGATCCCGGATCGGTGCCCGAACAGAGCTTCGACAACCGGCCCGGCACCTGGAAACTCGTCGTCGATTACCCGTTCGACGAACAGAACTTTTCCGCCGCCGACGACATCGCCCGCATTGACCGACTCCTGGCCGGCGGCGACCGGCACTGCATCGCGTGGCTGCCGAAGTTCTTCTCCGCCAAGGCCCTCGACGATCTCGCGTTGCTGGTCAAGCTGGACTGGTTGTTCACCGGCAGCGGCGAACGATGGCAGGAGAACTCCGATCATCTCTCCGCGTCGGATCGAGCGCAGGCGCGCGGCATCCTGGAGAACCTGCACCGCGGCATCCTCACCTCGTTCGACCTGCTGCTACGGCAGGCTTACGGCATCGAGGCGCAAGACCCCAAGATGTTCGTCGACGACCCCGGCCACACCGAGGTGCTGATCTCGCTGAGCAAGGACTTCAGCCCCAAACTGCCGGCTGCGCTGTCACTCAACGACGCCTTCGACAAGGTGATCGACCAGGCGTTCACCGCCGTGTATCCGGCGCACCCGCAGTACATCAATCCCGGTGACGAGGTCACCTCCCGCCAGTACGAGACGGTGCGCGACTATGTGGAGCGGGCAGCCACCGACAGCAACGGGCGGGTGCCCACGCTTCCGGGCACGGAACGCAAATCCGTGCAACGCATCGCCGAACCGCTGCGGGTCGGTAAGGCCACCGAAGACCACTACCTGTTCGGCGAGGACACCTTCGCGTTCTGGGCCGGCGAACTCGACCGCGCCGCCGCCGACGCCGACCGGGTGACCGTGGGACTGCTGCAACATCGCATCGACACCGTCACCCCCGCCTGGGGTCTACGGCCCGAAGCACGCGACCTGATCGTGTGGGCGTGGGCGTTGCTGCGCAAACGAGCGTGGTTCGACGCAGGCGCCCCGGCCCGATCGCTGAAACTCGGCACGCTGCGCGAGAGCATAGAACTGCGTGCCGAAGAGCTACCCGACGAGACCGACTGGGAGAAGGCGCGGCTGCATGCCAGCCAACTCTTCGGCTACACGATGCCGCGGACCTTCCTCACCGGCGCCAACGTCGCCGAATTCGCCGACGCCGTCCGCACCCGCAGTGCCGAGCATCGCACCGAACTGCAGAACGTCGCCGATCAGCTGACCTCCGTGCACCGCACGTTGGGTTTGGAGGTGGCCGACTCCGACCGGCTCGCCGCCGTCCGTGAACTGGCTGCCTTCCTCGACGACCTCGCCGGGACGAGTGGCAACGTCGCGTTGATCGGGATGTTGGCCCGGATGCAGCTCGCTGTCGCCGGTCAGACCGCCGGGCAGATTCGGGCCGACGCCGGTGCCGACGCCGTCGCGCTACGCACCTTCAAGTGGCGGCTGCTTGATTCCGTCCTCGCCGGCCGCGACCTCGCCGGAGAGCGGGGCAGCGCGGCCCGCGCGATTGTGCGCAGCCTCGAGGAGCTCATCGTCACCCCCGGCCGGTCGCTGCGCGACGAAGTCGGCCGGATCGAGAGCAAGGTCGTCGACTGGGTGGTGGAGGGTCAGCCGAAGCGCGACGACGAGGACGATGACGACGAGGGTGACGACGGCTCGACCGACACCGGTAAGCCGAGCGCCACGCACGACGTCAACGTCTCTGGTGTCGCCGACGTCGACGAGCTGGCCGCCTCCTTGCGGGAGGCGTTGGCCACCAACGGCTCCCGGGTACGGGTGAAGTGGTGGATCGAGTGAGCACCCTCACCGCGACCCGGCCGATCATCGCCGCCCGACTGCAGCAGGCCGTCGACAAACGCTACCGCCGTGGCGTCCTCGGGCTACGTGCGTCGGCCACCTGGCAGGACGGGACGTTCACCCACGACGGCGTGCCGGTGACCGTGGTGGGCTGCCCGTCGACGCTCGCGGTGTGGGAAGCGATCGAGTCCCGCGACGACCAAGGCTGGCTGGTGATCCTCACCCCGGTCGACGAAAAGGAACTGGGCGACGGGGTGCTCGCCCACCTGATCGACAACCGGCTGCTCACCCCGGACCCGTGGGCGGCGCTGCGATCGATGTTCGCCGCCAACACCATCGAACCCGCCCTCTACCGGGTGCCCGACGACCGCGGCCTCGCACTCGGACTGCTTGCTGCCCTGCCGAACACGGCCGTGACACCCGCGCCGGGTGGCGTGCTCACCCGCGACCACGCCATGTCGACACTGGCGCACGCGGCGTTGCGGGTCACCGACGACCCGCAGGTCGAGATCGACGCGTCGGCCGTGCTCGAGTGGAGCCTGCGCCGCGACGTAACCGACGATCTGGCGCACCTGCGTGCGGCCGGTGGTCCGGCGGTGATGGCGTCGGCCACCGCGTGGCTGGCCGACCGTGCCAGCCGCCTCGGCCCGGTGGTGGGCCGCCTGCTCGCCGCCGACGGGATCGGGGACCTGGTGCCACTGGGGTTGGTTGCCGGGCTGATGGTCGGAGATGCCCCCGGACGCGAGTTGGCGCGCGGCCTGTTCCTCGGCCACTACACCCTCGACGGGCTGACCGAAACCGACCTCGTCAACTGGTCCGACGACGCCGCCGGACTCGTCATCGGCCAACTCGACCCCGCAGCCAGGAACACCGTCCTCACCGCTGCTGCGGCACACGTCAACAACCGCGGCATCGGCGAACTGGCACGCACCTCCGAACTCCTCCCGCACGGCCTGTCCGCACGCTTCGACACACTGGCGCAGTCGATCACCGATGCGATCCCGGACGATCCCGCGACCGCGCCGACCTCCGCGGCGGCGGCCCGCGTCCAGGACGCATGGCAAGAGGTGACCCGCCACTTCCTGGCACCCGAGGATTCCTCACTCGCCGGTGCCGAGGCCGCGGTTCGCCTGTTGCGCTGGCTCGTCGCCGACCTCGACGCCACCGGCGGTCTCGACGCACTGACCGCCGACCACGTTGGCAGCGGCGCCTGGGTCGACGCTGCGGTCATCACCGCGCGCCGCGGCGTCGACCATCGCGGCCTGGCCGAGGCCATCGCCCACGTCATCGACCGTGCCGTCGCGCGGCGACGCACCATCGACCGACGGTTCGCGGCCGCGCTCGCCGACACCCCGCACCCCACCGGTCTGCTGGTGGAGAACTTGCTGCGCGACATCGTGTTTCCGCTCGCAGCCCACGCTCCGACGCTGCTGGTGGTGGTGGATGCGTTGTCGGTGGCGGCGGCGATCGACGTGGTCGCCGCTGCCCGGGAGGCGGGCTGGAGTGAGGCGGCTGTCGGTGGGGCGCATCGCTCCGGCGCGCTGGCGGTGCTGCCCACGCTGACCGGCCGCAGCCGATGCTCCCTGCTGTGCGGGCAGCTCCGCGAAGGAACGGACACCGCCGAGCGGGCCGGCTTCCTGGACGCCATCCGCGAGGCGGGGTTGCAGGCGGCACCCGGCCGCGCCGACCCCATCTTTCACAAGAAGGCCCTCGACACGGTGCCCACCGGCGCCGACCTGGCCACCGAGGTCGCCGATGCCATCGCCGACCCGACCGGCCGTCCGCTGGTCGCGGCGGTCCTCAATTACGTGGACGACACCCTGCACCACACCGACCCGGGCGGCACCGACTGGTCGTTGCGCACCATCACCCACCTGCGCGCGTTGCTGCGCGACGCGCAACGCGCCGGGCGTGCAGTGATCATCACCTCCGACCACGGGCACATCATCGAACGACGCGACTCGGTGAAGTTGGCCCGCGCCAACCACTACGGGCAACGCGCCCACGGCCAACTCGACACCATCACCGACGGCGAGACCCTGGTGCGTGGCCCGCGGGTGCTCACCAACGATCACGCGGTGGTGCTCGCCGTCGACGAGACAATCCGCTACGGACCGGTCAATGCTGGCTACCACGGCGGCGGCACCCCCGCCGAGGCGGTGGTCCCGGTGATCGGGCTCTACACCGGTGACGTGCCGGCGACCCTGCGACCCATCGGTGACGTCGAACCCGCTTGGTGGCATACACCCGTCACCAGCGATGCGGACACGCCGGTGCGCACGATCCGGACACAGCCGGTGGACACGGCACCAACGCTGTTCGACGACGAACCGGTCGTCACGAACACTCAAACATCGCTCGCCACCGAGGTTCTCGGCACTGCGGCGTTCGCTTCTCAATGGAAGCTGGCGGGCCGGATCGTGGTCTCCGAGGCGCAGACCGGTGCGCTGATCGACGGTCTGTTGGGCACATCAAACCGGGAACTACCCCTTGCGCACGCCGCCCGGCTTCTCGGGTTGGGCGAGAATCGGGTCACCGGTGCGCTGCTGCAGATTAAACGGGTCCTCGACGTCGAAGGGTATGAGGTGCTGGCGCTCGACGGGCCGGTGGTGCGCCTCGATGAGCATCTGCTGCGCGAACAGTTCGGGATCGGCTCGTGACCGCGGCGGTGTCGCCGCGGCGGCGACGCGAGATCCTCGACGCATTGCGGCGAGGGACGGTCCCGTCCAACGGCCTCGACCAGTTGGCCGTCGGCCTCGGCCGGTTCGAGTCCGAGATCGAGACCGAGCTGGGGGTGGTCGCGGGCGGCGGCGCCATGTTCAAGGCCGTCCGGGGCGATTACGGCTCGGGTAAGACGTTCTTCGCGCGCTGGCTCGGTGACCGAGCGATGAAGCGGGGCTTTGCGGTCGCTGAGGTGCAGATCAACGAAATCGATACGCCGCTACACAAACTCGAAACCGTGTACCGGCGCAGCATCGAATCGCTACGGACCGCATCGATCCCACCATCAGCGTTGCGCCCCATCCTCGACGCCTGGCTGTTCACCATCGAAGACGACGCCGCGAATCAGGGCGTGGGTATTGATGAGTTGCTAGAACGCCGCCTGGCCGCCGTCGCCACCAGCGCCCCGGTGTTCCCGATGGCCATCCGCGCCTACCGGCGCATGATCGCCGACGGCGAAAACGACGGCGCCGACGGCCTCGTCGCCTGGCTCGGCGGCCAGCCGCACGTGGCGGCCGCGGTCAAACGCCGCGCCGGGATCAAAGGCGACCTCGACCACTATCTTGCCCTGGGCTTCCTGCGAGGGTTGCTCGCAGTCCTGTCAGATGCGGGCAATGCCGGGCTTGTGCTGGTCCTCGACGAGGTCGAGACGTTGCAGCGCATCCGATCCGACGCCCGCGCCAAAGCGTTGAACGCATTGCGGCAGTTGGTCGACGAAGTGCACGACGGGCACTTCCCCGGGCTGTACCTGCTCATCACCGGCACACCCGCGTTCTTCGAAGGCAGGCAGGGGATCCAGTTGCTGCCGCCGCTCGCCGACCGGTTGCACACCGACTTCTCCCGCGACCCGCGCTTCGATAACCCCCGCGCCCCACAGTTGCGTCTGACCGGCTTCGACGTCGACCGCCTGGTGGAACTCGGCGGGCGCGTACGGGAACTGTTCTGCAGTGGAATCGAATCTGCCGATAGGGTCCGAGACACCGCCGACGACGAGTTCCTGCGACGCTTCGCCGAAGCCGTGGCGGGCGGCCTGGGCGGCAAGGTGGGGATCGCACCCCGGCTGTTCCTACGCAAACTCGTCGACGTGCTCGACGTGATCGAACTACACCCCGACTTCGACCCCTACACCGACTACGACATCGCAATCAGCGACACCGAACTGTCTGATGCGGAGCGTGAAGCACTGTCGGCCGACGACATCGACCTCGACGTCTGATGACAACCGACCCGTTCGACCGACTGCACCCCGGAGTGCAGTACCACCTGGCGAACACCCTGCGCTGGGACGGACTGCGCCCGAGTCAAGCTGCGGCAGTCGAACCGATCCTCGCCGGTGACGACGCGCTGGTGCTCGCCCCGACAGCGGGTGGCAAGACGGAGGCGGCGACGTTTCCGCTGCTGTCGGCAATGGCCGAACACGGTTGGCAGGGCGTCTCGGTCCTCTACGTTTGCCCGCTGCGCGCGCTGCTGAACAACCTGCAACCCCGCCTGCACACCTACGCCCAGTGGATTGGACGCAGCGCCGACGTGTGGCACGGCGACGTCGGACAGGCTGCCCGACAGCGGATTCTGCGGGAACGACCCGACATTCTGCTCACCACACCCGAGTCGCTGGAAGCCATGCTGGTGTCGACCAAGGTCGACCCGCGCGTGCTGTTCGACGGGCTGCGCACCGTCGTGGTCGACGAGGTGCACGCCTTCGCCGGCGACGACCGCGGCTGGCACCTGCTCGCCGTACTGGAACGGCTCTCCCGCATCGCCCGCCGGCCGCTGCAACGCATCGGGCTCTCCGCAACCGTCGGCAACCCCGACGAGTTGCTTAGCTGGCTGCAGGGCGGATTCACCGACCGAACCCACACCGTGGTGTCGCCACCGACCGACGTGGTCGCGCCGGCACCCGAGATCACCGTCGACCACGTCGGGTCGCTGCAGAACGCGGCCACCGTAATCGCCTCACTCCACCAGGGAGAGAAAAGGTTGGTGTTCGTCGACTCACGAAGGCGTGCCGAGGAACTCGGCGCCGCCCTGCGTGATCGAGGCGTGAACACCTTCCTGTCGCACTCGTCGCTGTCGGCGACCGAACGCCGACGATCCGAAGCAGCGTTCGCCGACGCCCGCGACACCGTCATCGTCGCCACCTCCACCCTCGAACTCGGCATCGATGTCGGTGACCTCGACCGCGTCATCCAGATCGGATCCCCGCGCACCGTAGCTTCTTTCCTGCAGCGCCTCGGCCGCACCGGGCGTCGCTCGGGAACCGTGCGTAACTGCCTGTTCCTGTGCATCGACCCCGAACAGCAACTCCTGGCACTCGGGATGCTGCATCGGTGGGCAAGCGGGTGGGTGGAGCCCATCACGCCACCGCCATCACCCCGCCACATCGCTGCGCAGCAGATGATGGCGCTGTGCCTGCAGGAGCACCGCATCGGCCGATCGACCTGGCGTGACTGGTGGGGCACGCTACCCGTGTTCGACGAGGCCGCCGACGAGATCATGACTTTCCTTGCTTCCGAAGGTTACTTCGAGCGTGACGGCGATTTTCTGCACATCGGACCGGAAGCCGAGCGACGTTTCGGCCGCCGCTACTTCTCGGACCTGACCGCCGTCTTCAGCGCCCCACCCGAGTTCACCGTCCTCGCCGGCCGCAACGAGGTCGGCACCATCGGCACCGACCTGCTCGTCGAGGAAGTCGAGGGGCCGCGTGTGCTGCTACTAGGTGGGCGGTCGTGGACGGTGACGCATGTCGATTGGCAACGCCACCGCTGTTTCGTCGAACCGGTGGAGTCCGGCGGGCGTGCCAAATGGTCGGGGCTCGGCGGGACCGTGTCGTTCGAGATCGCCCGGGGGATGCGCGCCGTGTTGCTCGGTGACACCCCTGATGGCGTGACCCTCACCCGACGCGCGGACTCGGCGATCACGGACCTTCGGGCGACCTTCGACGGTGTGGTTGCGGATGACCGGCTAGTGGCTGTGCTACCCGATCAGGGAACCGGCCGCTGGTGGACATGGGCCGGCACCGCCGCGAACCGCACGTTGCAAGCGTCGCTGCCACGGCTGATCGATCCGCGTCAGCGTGTGGACGAGAAGTCGTTGCGGTTGCTGCCCGGCATCACCCGCGACGACTTGCGCCGCGAGCTGGCCGAGGTCGAGTGGCGGCAACCCGACGTGGCGCCGAACGCACTGGCCGGGCTGAAGTTCTCTGCGGCGCTGCCGCCTGGTTTGGCCTCTCGCACTCTGGGAGCGAGGCTGGGCGATCCGATTAACGCGCGAGTCGTCGCATCCGAACGATTCGTGACAAGCAAGCCGCAGGACTGACGCTGGAGGAGCGACTGGCGAGCGTGCTATCGGCGATTATCGGGCCTCTGGCAAACTCTCAGTCGAGTCCGCGCAACAACTCGATGTGCCGTCGCTGTTCCTTCTCGTCCTGTTTCACATGCACGCTGACCAGCACCCGTCCGCCATGAGGTTTGTAATACACGCGGCCCATGTCTTCGCTACCTGTACGACCGGTGGCGAGTTTCGACACCTCTCGCCAACCTGAAAGGCCTGCGAGGCCCTTGCCGATGTTCTCGCCCGCGTCGACTCGGTGCAGGCAGCGCATGACGGCCATGGGTGAGTCGAGACCGGCGAGAACCTCCTGGCCGTCAAGAACGAAATCGATTCGTGCAAAGCTCGCGGCGACGAACCCTTCGATTCCTCGTCGGTGCACAGCACGAGCCGCTGATACCCGGCGTCGCTCGCGTTCGATTGACGCAACTTCTGCCAACCGCTGTTGCAGCTCACTGGCCGCGTCCGTCTGAACTCTGGCCTGCTCTAGAGCGGCGGCCAGCTCCGCACGAAGCGAAGTTACTTCCCGGTGCAAGTCCGCATTCTCTGCCAGCGCAACCTGAAGCAACTCCTCCGCGTCAGATTGGTTCGCGAGCAGTTCGCGGGCTTCTGCCCCGAGTGACGAGGATCGACTGAGCTCTGCTACCTCGTCTTGGATCGATTTCTGGTGCTCACGCACCCGATCCAGCGCCGCGAGCAATGATGACTCACGGCGTTCTGTTGAGGTGAGTCGGTGGTGAAGATCCTGAATTTCACGGACCGAAGTCTCTAGACGTTGACTCATTGCCGCGTTGGCGTCGACAAGGTCTTCGACCCGCGCATCGAGCGACTTTGCGTGCACTGAAGGCGAGGTAGTTTGGTTTGGTTCAGCGGTCGGTGCAGTCGCCCCAGAATCGGAGGCTAGGACGCGCTCAACCAACTGGAGAACTTCGTGATGAGGCCCGATGAAGCTTAGCCGCGCAAACCAGTCATAAAACTTGCCGTCGGATGAGGGACGGTGGCTCACATCCCACCGCTGGACAGCGATAGCGTGGGCCTCGAGCCGGAAAACTAGCTTCCCGGCTTCCGATTCGGACGAATTGAATTGAAGGTAGTGGCCGAAGTCCGTCGTCTCGAGCCACCACTGCACGCCAGAAAGGTCTGGTTCACGAACTGGTGCGACCGAGTCTGCTGAGTAGGGAATTGCGTTGCCAGGAAAGAGGAAGCGATGGCAATCCGCAATCTCCCAGGATGACTCGGCGATGTCGACAACATTGCCGTCATGAAGGGGGTAAACTGCACCGCCATACACGACACCCGCGAAGCCTGTTGGTGTAAGGCGAACGGGTCTGCGGACATTCGGCTCGACGAGCTGACCGCTGTGTGTGATCCTCGCTACGACTTGTTGCGCCCCCATCGTCAACCCGCCGTTGCGCACCTGCAAGCGGGATCTCCCCACTGCCTCCTGCACACCGCGCACGGCTTGTAATAGAGGTGCTCGAGTCTTTGTTCTTCCGTTGCTTGGTGGCGTCCAGGCATGCGTGCGAACGCATGAGGCTTGCTCTTGTACAGAACATCTCCGGGAACCAGGTCATCGTCCTTCTCTGTTGCGACGTTTGCGCGCACGACGAGTCCGCCGCTGGGTGCGTATGCCACCGGATCCGCGATACTGGCGGGATCTGGAGTGCCGCTGTTCGGAAGCCCGATCCCGAACTCGAGGTCAAAGTATGATGTCGCGGAGCGGTCGCCACATTGGGTGGAGAAGGCGTCGACATGGAGAATCAGATCGTCATCGATCTCGACGTTGAGGTTGAGGCGCTCGACGAGCGGTGGTGCCGTTGTGTCCACCTTGATTGTGGTTGTACCGAGGTACGTTCTGGGGTCGCTGGCTTGCGGCTGTTCAGCAATCGCCGTGGGAGTGACGATCGAGAACTTGGCAGTTCCGTCGGTTGGATCTGTGCAGTACAGGTCGTACCGCTCATGCCGTACGTTACCGTCACTGGGCATCGGCGTGCCCGCATGTAGAAGTGGGAGTCTCGAACCCCGTGCCATCTCGAGCTCGATCTGCTTGGCCAGCACCAGAGTCTGTGAATCGTGGGCGATCCACGCCGCCCCCTGTGACACGAGAGTCGCGCTGTTCTTCGGTATGACGACTCGTTCTGGCCCGAACATCTCGTGAAGACTGCTACGGATGCTCGGCATAGCTGCCATGCCGCCGGCGACAAGGCAAAGCGATACCTGACCGGGCGCAACGCCGATACTCTCGAGAAGCGAGTCGATCTTCGAAACTCCGGATTCGACTAGACGCCTGGTGATCTCGTCGAGTTCTGATCGGCTCAGCGAGTACTCGAGCGCGGTGTCGGACTGCGGAAAATAACCCGGGATGTAGAAAGTGACCACCGGCCGCTCGGACAAGGCGATCTTGTTGCGCTCTGCATTCTGCAGGAGTCTCAGTCGAGCCTCGGGTGTTGGGGCGTCGGTATCCGAAATGCCGGCGCGCACAGCAAATCGTGCCACGACCTCATCGCGAATCACTTTATCGAACTGGTCGCCCCCCACGTCCTCGGTTGCACCGTTGCGCAACTGCACTATTCGGCCCGGCTCGACTCTACAAAGAGTAAGATCCAATGTTCCGCCACCCCAGTCGACGACAAGAACGTTGCGGCCTTTGAGTTTCCGGACGAGACTTTGTGGGTCATCCGATCCGCGGATATACCCGTACAGCGCGGCAAACGGTTCATGTACGAACTGCGCGATCGATATATCGGCCTGCGCAAACGCTTCGCGCAGGGCAGCTCGACGTGGCCCGTTCATGTTCACGGGTATCGTGACCACCGCGCGGTCGGCTTTCCCGAGCATCTTCCTACGGCTACCGGACAGCGATTCCGACCGGACATGGCGGATGACATCTGCAACGATATCGACTGGGCTACGTTCAACGCCCCCGACGCTCACCGCCTCCTTACCCAACTCGAACTTCGGGGAGCGAACCGTATTGCCGTGAACGCCCAAGCCGACCTCTTCGAGCGCCTGCCGCGCGGCCCGACCGACAATCACTTCTTCGCCCTCGTAGCGGACCACGGAAGGGTAGGGGAGTCCGGATTCGTCAAGAGAATCGATGACTCGATCGCCCGAAACGACTGAAATAAGGCTATTCGTGGTGCCGAAGTCGAATCCGATAATCATCATTCTCCCTCGCCGAGATCTTTCAGTGTGTTTACCTCACTCTTTATGGCGTCAAGTGCACGCTCAACGAATTCCTCCGCCACGGGTATTCGGTTGTTTCGGACGGCGTGGAGGCCGTCGGTGAGAAGCTCGACTTGAGATGACAGTCGCCGCAGGACTCTGGTGCGCAGGTGCTCGAAATCGTCGACGGCGTGGCTGTAGTCCACATTTCGACTACTTCGTTCTTCCGCAAGTTTATTGTTGAGATCGGCGATCTGCATCGCGGATGAGGCTAGCTGCTCTTTGGATTTTTCAAGTTCTGCGGATAGGACGCTGACTTTTCGTTCTGATTCCGCAGACTGCCGTCGTAGCTCGGTAGATTCGGCGGTGCTGAAGTCCAATTCGTGTTGTGCTCGGCGATGGATAGAAGAATGATGGGCCGTGAGTTGGCTGAGTTCGTCCAACGCTTTGGAGGACGCGAGGAGGGCGGCTGCCTTCTGAACGCTCGGTTGAAGGGGGCGGGTCCAGACGGTTGAAGACATTGCTTCGATGAACTGAGCGGTTCTCCACTTGCCTTGGAGTACACAGAGCAGGGCGTACGCAGTGACGGCGTTGCTTTTCAGGCGGTCTTTCATTGTGGCAGTGAACGCAGCCTCGTCTGTGAGGCCGATATCTTGAGGGGCGACGTCGTTGACACGTTCAACCAGCTCGGATGTCGAGAAGTCAGATGGCATCGATGCACTTATCAGGATTTCCTGACGTCCGTCGAAGATTGGATGTTGTGCGAGCGCTACAGTGATCAGCTGAATGAGACGCTTCTGAACGCTGGGTTGAGCGCCGAGCGCGGCGAGGCTTGCCAACAGCTTTGGAGGAACATTCAGCAACAAATCATTCGCGGACAGGCGGTTGATCTGTTCGATTTCGGCCGTCTCTCTGCCCTGCTTCAGTTCGATGCCGTGCATCGATGCCTGCGTGAGGTCGAGCTTCTTGTCGCCCTGCTTGTAGGCGTACTCTACGAGGCCCTCTATCGTCGATGGACGCTGCTGGTTTGGTGATCGACTCTTCTTGCGTAAGGCGGGTACAGCCGAACTATCCTTGCGGCTCGACGGGTTCGGTGGGTCCGCAGGAACATCGGATCCGGTCGTCACGGTGTGCGTTCTCCTTGTGTGCGAAGTCGGAAGTTTTCGTACCAGTCCTCGGCGGAACGCGCATGACGAATCTGGTTCGCTTGATGCATCGCTTCGTCAGCGGCGCCAGCAGCGCGAAGGTGCTCGGCGGCGATTAGATGCAATTTAAATGCATCTGGAGGTCGTTGGTCATGGATATTATCGATGATTTCAGCCGCCGCCTCGTTTGCAGAACCGTCGAGTGGAATTGCGCTCCAAGTGACCACCTGTTCGATCACAGAATCACTGAGAGCCTGATCGAAGCTCGAATCTGGCAGCACTGCAAGGTTTGATGGATCCCAGGGCGAACTGTGAAGTATTGACTCAAATCGAAGAGCGACCTCGGCGACTCTCCTGCTCCGCGTCTTGGTCATGGCGCGACGAAATTGATTGTAGTGAAAGGCGACGATCCCGCATATGGCTTCGGCCGGCGCTCGATCAAAGAATTTAAGAGTGGCGACGGCTTGATCGTACTTCCCCTCGTACATGCTCGTCCCGGACACGTCAGCGCCCTGCTCTGCCTCCTGCTCGCGAGCGAGGACGCCGTAGAGGTAGCTGGCGATGCCTCCTTGGTACCTTGCAGCAGTCTCAAAGCGTGCAGATCTCATTATGTAGTCGTCAATTGAGCGGCGACTTAGTTCACCGCCCTCGATGAAGCGCTCCAGAGCGGAATCAACACCATCGAGATCGGCCTTATCTGCCAGCGCGAAATCAAACTCAAACGACTGCTCTGTACCTGCGTGGTGCAATCGGACTTCAGTGACGCCGTGGCGCTGCTCGGACAGTCGCTGGATCGCCTCCTCGACAGTGGACGGAGCGCCATTCATGGTCACTCGGTCGCATGACCGAATCACCCAGTCGCTGGGCGATGTTGCGGTAGTAATTGTGAGCCTGGTGCGGCCGCACTCGCGGCCGCGCAGGATGAGTAGCGGTCGGGCAGTCGCGTGGCCTTCAAACTGGTGGACACGGAGGTCGCGAGACGTGGCGAATTCAGCTTTGCAGGTCGGGCAGTCGAATGTGGCAGGCCTCGTTGCGAACGGGTTGCCCCCATCGCTTGTCGGCTCGTGAAAATCCATGTAGCTGGTGTGCCAGAACCCCACGGCGCTCGCTGCTCCTCGTCCAAGGGATCCATCGGTGGGCCTGCGGCAGGTACCCGGTCCAGGATCAGACTGTGTTGTCGTTCTGCAGCCTACGGCAGCAGTACGACAACCTCCCGGGTTGCCATTGGCTGGCTGGATTGGGTTCCCAACGGTTGGGCCGACGAGGGCCACAACAGTCACCTCAAAGTTCTGAACGTGTGGTGTTGTTCGCAAGCGTCGTGAATTGTGCCGTCGAACGGCTACCGGGTCGAGGACAATGCCGGCGCATGGATGTATGGCTGTCGTCCTGGTCATGCATGCTGGTACACGAGGCACAGAGCGCGAAGGGAAACAATGTCTGGCATAGCGGTAGTGGAGTTGCATACGGATGCGGCCAAAGAGTTCATTGCCGCCGTTGCACGTGACGGTGCGTCAGTGTCAATGAGTGGCGAGGCCTTCAGTGCAGCTGCGTGGCTGGGTGCAAATGCGGGTCGACGATTCCGTGATGTCACCACCGCTCTGTCCAGATTGCGCGCCGAACTTTCCGGCGATGTCGATCAGGTCGACGGCTTCGTGGAGCGGGTAAGGCCGCTTCTGGGCTCGACGCATGCTCCTGCCCCCATCGTTCCGGACAGAGTTCCGGTCGAGGTTCGGCCCAAACTGGGTGTATACGTGTATGCGCTCGTCGACCCACGGACGAGTGAGGTCTTCTACGTCGGCAAGGGTCGTGGCAATCGGGTATATCAGCATGTTCAGGCGGCCATCGCTGACGTTCAACCTGATCGGTCCGAAATGCTCGGCCCGGCAGATTCGAAGGAAACGCGTTCGGCCAAGGACGGCCGCATCCGTGCAATCTTCGAGGATGGCTTCGGCGTAGAGCATTGGATTGTGCGGCATGCGATAGGCGGTCAGGTGACCTCGGACGGTCAGGCGTTCGCGATCGAGCAGGCCATGATCGATCTGGCAGCGATATCGGGGACTGTGCTGACCAATATCCAGGGTGGACACGTGTCTGCCGACTTCGGCCTTCGCCGTGCAGAAGAGCTAGTGACCTTGTATTCAGCGGACCCGGTGCCTGAACTGCCGGATGAATGCGCGCTCATCAAGGTCAACGCTGCGTCGCGCCCTGATGCGACACCGGAGGAGATCTACGCGTGGGCGCGTGGTGATTGGCGCGCGGGTGCAATCAGGAACGTTCCCGATCTTCCTGTCGTGGTGTTCGCCGACGACATCGTCCGCGCAGTACACCGGGCGGAGAGTTGGGACCACACTCGTGACGAGCGGGGTCGGCCAATACCCAAACTGTGGCGATACACGGGTGTGCCCGACGCCGACTTGGAGGCCCGATATGTGGGAAAGAGCCTGCGAGAAGTCAAGGCGCAGCGTCCAGGCGGCCGCTGGCGCCAACATGGATGGCATCCGTATTCGCGGAGTTCGGCGACGGGGGCAGTTGCGGCTCGGCTATCGCCTAGTCCTGAGGCGCGCTACCGCGGATGTTTGCTCGGTGGAGCTGTCGGTGACGCACTTGGTGCACCGGTCGAGTTCATGTCCCGCGCCCAGATCGTCAAGGACTTTGGTCCGGCTGGAATCACCAGATTCGCGCCGGCTTTTGGTGGCATTGGCAAGATCACCGACGACACGCAGATGACGCTATTCACAGCGGAAGGATTACTTCGTAGTTGGGTTCGAGGTTGTCTGAAAGGAATCACGACCGCCGAGGGTGTGACGGCCCACGCGTACCTCAGATGGCTGCAGACGCAAGGTGAACGACCGGGCCGGGACCTCATAATGGACGGCGATCCTGGATGGCTCATCGGACACCCACAACTGCATCACCGGCGCGCGCCCGGCAACACGTGCCTTTCCGCTCTTCGTTCAATGAACCATTTGGGTGAGGTGGCGCGGAACAACAGCAAAGGGTGCGGAGGAGTAATGCGAGTCGCTCCCGCTGGACTCTTCACCGCCACTCAGGCCGGCACGGATCCGCAGTCAGCTTCCGCCGTGGCTTTCGAGCTCGGTGCCGGTTTGGCGGCTCTGACTCACGGCCATCCGACAGGCCGGCTGGCAGCGGGCGCGATGTCGGCGATTGTGTGTTCGCTTGTTGCCGGTGTTGGCTTGCGCGAGGCAGTTGGCGCCGCGAGCGTCGAACTCACCCGGCAGCCTGACTCCGAAGAGACGCTCAGCGCCATTACTTCAGCAGTGGCACTTGCAGATTCCGATACCCCGCCCGCGGACGCTATCGTTGAGCTCGGACAAGGCTGGGTCGCCGAGGAAGCGCTGGCTATTGCGATCTACGCCGCCCTCGTCTCAGAAAGCCTCGAACAAGGTGTGGTGATCGCCGTCAACCACGACGGTGACTCCGACTCCACCGGTGCCATTGCCGGCAACATCCTGGGCGCGCATTATGGTGTTGACACCATCCCGAAGGAATGGCTCGAACCGCTGGAGCTCCGCGAAGTCCTAGGTGAAATCGCGACTGATCTTCTGGGCTACCCGCAATGGGACCTCGATGGTCGAGATGGTCGACTGCTCTGGGACAAGTACCCAGGTTTCTGAAGACGCCCAAACAATGGTTCGGCGGCGGCATCCAGGTGATCGCCGACTGCTTGCCGAGTTCGCTCTCTCGGATGGGGTCGAGGATCAAACAGGCAGTGGCCCGAGGAGTCGTAACGGGAACTCGATTCGCCTGGTGTGTCGCGGTCGGCTGGCCGTTGACAGTCGCGGACGCCAAGACCCAGGCGCTTGCAAGATTTCCTCAAGCCTGAGCGCCGGTACATCATTCCAACTGTGCCCGCTGCTGCGGCTGCAGCGCGATGTAGCGAGGATTGACGGGACACTCTGTTGCGACCTTCGACCTGAGTTGGACCTCCTTAGTGCCTGGCGTTGATGGCGGTGAGGATCGTTTCGGCGTCGTCGTCGAGCGGGGTGCGGGCGGTGAGGGAGTGACCGTCCACATCGACGATGACGGTGTGGATTCGGCGCAGCGTCTGCACGATCTTCTTGATCGACATACCGGTGCGGTTCTGCAGGTCACGAGCGATGGCCAGAGCAGCGAACACGATGGTCAGGTGCGCCTCGATTGCATCGCGGGTGCGGTGAAAGATCGGGCGGGCTTTCAGGTCGGATTTGGCCATCCGGAACGACTGCTCGACTTTCCACAGGTCGTGGTAGGCCGCGACCACCGCATGCCCGTCCATCACCTCCGGTGCGATGTTGGTGACGTAACCTTTGTAGCCGGCCGCAGCGCGGGCACGCTCGATGGACTCGTCATCGAGTGCGACCTTCTGCCCGGAGATCTTCACAAATCGTTGCTTACGCAACGGTTCTGCCTTGTCGGCCACACGTTGAGCCCGCAGGATCTGAGCGTTGAGGGTGCGGTTGTCGCGGCGATCACGTGCCCAGGTGTAGTGCCACACCACCCGCC
>NZ_JBITWL010000009.1:0-207 GCF_044543825.1 Gordonia sp. NPDC062954
GACCGACCCAACCCCGCAGAGCATCCTCAATAACGCGCCAAGGTGGTCCCATGCTCGTGGCAATCCAGGTGGCCCCATAGCGGTGGCAAATGACACCCAGCCACGCCGGGGCGCGTAGCGAGACCACCGGCAGAATGGCCTTTCACCCGCGAGACAACCCTCCGCTGGTCGAGTAGCGACCGAGGCGTCAGCCGAGGCCGCGTATCG
>NZ_JBITWL010000009.1:301-73595 GCF_044543825.1 Gordonia sp. NPDC062954
CGTACGAGACCACACCAGAACGGCCTTACACCCGCGAGACCACCCTCCGCTGGTCGAGTAGCGACCGAGGCGCCAGCCGAGGCCGCGTATCGAGACCACACCAGAACGGCCTTACACCCGCGAGACCACCCTCCGCTGGTCGAGTAGCGACCGAGGCGCCAGCCGAGGCCGCGTATCGAGACCACCGCCGCCGTGGCACACCGTCTACAGCTGCACCTGCGCCAGGATCGGTGTCGTCGGCTGCGGCGACCCGCCCTCCGGTTCCACGGTGACCGCCAGAACCGTTGCCGAGTCGAGGTTCTCGACCAGCGTCGGATCGTCGGCGCCCGTCGACGGGATGAGACCCGCCGACACCGGTTGATCCTCCTTGCCGACCAACCAGAGTTGGAACTCGCGGTCGGAAGCAATGGGGTTGTTCAGATCACGCAGCAGTGCCACAGCCTGATTGCGCTCGCGTGAGGTGACGACCGACATGGTGCCGCGATCATCGTCGAGCTGTTGTGCGGCGAGTTGGGCGTCCGGTGCGGTCAGCACGTCGAGTGCCTGCTGCCCCGCAGCGGTCACCGTGGGCGCCGCCGGGTCCGGTGCGGTACCGCGTCCGATCACCACTCCGGCGCCGAGCGCCACCACGATCGCTGCTGCCGCGGCGGCGATCACCGCGGCCCGTCGGCGGCTGCGTGCTCGGTCGATCGGAATCGGCGCGGGCGCCGAATCGGCCGTCATATCACCGCTGGGTCCGTCGGACGATACAGCGTCACCACGCCCGTCGGACACCGCAAAGACATGGTCGAGCACCCGCGCACGCAGGTCACCCGGGGCATCGATTGCATACGAACTCGCGAATTCCACCATCGCCGCGCGCGTCTCGGCAACTCGCGTGTGGTAGATGCGCCGCTCGACCTCGCTCAGGTCCGCCAGTTCACGTTCCACGCGGTCGTGTTCGGTGGGCGGCAGTACCGCGACGGCATACAGTTCGATGTGATCGTCGAGCCAGTCGGTGTCAGACATGATCTCGACCTCTCAGACAATTGCGAAGCTTGCGAAGTCCGTCGCGAATACGCGTCTTGATGGTGGGCAGCGGAGTCGACATGTGTTCGGCGACCTCCGGATAGGTCAAGCCGCCGAAATAGGACATCTCGATGCTGTCACGCTGCAGGACACTCAGCGTGTTCAGACACGTCCGCAGTTCGGTGTTCTCTTCGCGGGCCACCACGATCTCCAACGGCACCGCCGACGCGGGCGCCTGATTGCTCGACTCGTATTCGGTGGCCTTGCGGTGATGCACCTCCTCGGATCGGACCCGATCGACAGCGCGCCGATGAGTGATGGTCATCATCCAGCTGATCACCGAGCCACGGCCGGGGTGATACTGGTCGGCCTTCTGCCAGAACTGCAGATAGGCCTCCTGAACGATCTCCTCCGCGTAGTTCCGGTCCCGGACGACGCGCAATGCCAGGCCGTAGACACGGCCGCTGGTGAGGTCGTACAAGCGGGTGAATGCACCGCGATCGCCGAGCGCGGAATCCGCGAGCAGGGTACGCAGGAGATCGGGATCGTCGGCCGCCCCCGTGGATGTCATCCCTCCACGGTAGCCAAAGCGGTCCGGGGCAGACCGGGATCACGGCGGGAGAACAGCACCGGAGGATCGCCCGCTAGACTTGGGCAGCCACCCAGCCATGGGTTTTCGGCGAGTGGGGGTTTTCGGCGAGTGGGAATGGATTGGGGCATCGTGGGGAGACATCAGCGTCTGATCGTCGGGATGTTGTCGGTGATTGCGGCGGTCGTCGCAACGGTGGGTGTGGGTACGGCATCGGCCGCACCGGCATCGCGCATCGTGAGCACCTATGACGACGATCCGCAGCAGGTCACGCTGCTCGTCTACTCGGCGGCGATGAACAAGAACATCCCGGTCACCGTGCTCACTCCCCGTGATCGGTCCACGCCCAGCCCCACGCTGTATCTGCTCAACGGTGCCGGCGGCGGCGAGGATTCGGCGACGTGGGACGCACGTACCGACTACAAAGAGTTCTTCGCCGACAAGGATGTATACGTCGTCACACCGATCGGCGGCGCCTTTTCGTACTACACCGACTGGCAGCGCGACGACCCGGTGCTCGGCCGCAACAAGTGGCAGACCTTCCTGACCAAGGAACTGCCCCCGCTGATCGACGCGCAGTTCAACACCACCGGGCGCAACGCCGTCGCCGGCATCTCGATGGCCGGCACGACGGTGTTCAACCTCGCCATCGCCGCCCCCGGCCTCTACCGCTCGGTGGCCGCATTCAGCGGATGCGCCCGGACCAGTGACCCGGTGGGTCAGCAGTACATCCGGTTCGTCACCGCCGACCGTGGCGGCGGCAACCTGGAGAACATGTGGGGTCCCCTTGACGGGCCGGGGTGGCGCGCCAACGACCCGTATCTCAACGCCGAGAAGCTGCGGGGCACCAAGATCTACATGACCTCGGGCACCGGGCTGCCCGGCACCCACGAACGCCTCGAGGACCCCTTTGTCCAGGGTGATCCGTTCTTCCTCGCCAATCAGGCCCTACTGGGTGGCGCGATCGAGGTGGCGATCGATCAGTGCACGCGTCAGATGGCCGGCCGCCTCGCCGAGCTGCGCATCCCCGCCGACGTCACGTTCCGAAACACCGGAACCCATTCGTGGGGCTACTGGCAGGACGACCTGCACCGGACCTGGCCGCAGATCGAACGCGACCTACGCTGACTTCCCCGGGTTCCCCACCCCCGGGGGACTCACCAGCTGTCGAGGCTGGTGTAGCCGTCCTGTAGTGCGCGGGCCAGCAGATGCGCCTTGGTCGGCGCTTCCCGGCCGACACCGGAGTACTTGGCGCGGATACGGGCCAGGTGGGTACTCACCGTCGACGCGGAGATGAACAGCGCAGTCGCCGCCTCCTCCTTCGACTCAGCCGCCAGCCACGCGAGCAGGACCTCGACCTCGCGCGACGAGAGTTCCGGTCGTCGTGGGTCGGGCATCGTACCTTCCGCTTGACGGTAATCCGACAGTCGTGTCACCCGCGCGTTCAGCCCCACGGCGGCAGGCTGGGCCATATCGTCGGGACCCGCTGGGCGGGCGGGTGTCGAGCGGCCCGGATACGGCGTATGCGAATGCGCGGTCATCTGTCTTCCTTCGCTCGGCACCAACATTTCCCGCTGATGCGGGCGCTCCAGTCCCCCGACAAGACCGCACCACAGAAACAGCAGGTTAGGCGATCACCGCCGCGCGGTGTAGACCCAGAACTGGGGACACCGATGCCCGTCAGGTCCAGCGCATAGAGTCGGAGCCAGCGCTCCGGGCCGCGGCGATGTATGGATTCACCCACGCGTACCGAGTGAGACGGGATGTGACATTCACCCCGCCTTACTCAGGTGTGCGCCCGATACCACCTCTGCGTGAGGATCGGTCCGGTGCCGGGGCGGGCCGTCGGCCGGGGAGGGGCAGCCAACCGTCCTCGACCGCGCGCTTGAACAGATCGAGCTTGGTCCGGGTGGGACGCCCCGCGGCGGCGTACTTCTGCCGGATTCGCTTGAGGTACTCGTTCACCGTTTCCGCGGTCACCCCCAGAGCGGCACCGACTCCGGCCGACGTCTCGCCGGAGGCGTACAGGGTCAGCACCCGCTGCAGCTGTGGACTCAGATCGACCGCGGCGAGGTCGGGGTCGGCATCGATGGCTGCCGCCCACTCGGTGGTCAGCACCGCATGTCCGGAAGCCGCCGTTCGGATCGCATCGACGATCTCACCCTCCGAAGCGGATTTGAGGACCACGCCAAGAGTGCCCGCCCGCGCGGCGGAACGGAGCAGATCCGGGTGTTCCCCCGAGGTGTAGACGACGGTCCCGATGCCCTCTTCGGTGAGCCGGGCGACGTTCTCACCCGGGCTCGTGCCGTCGTCGAGCCGCAGGTCGAGGATGACGATGTCCATCGCGATACCCTGCGCCAGCAGTCCGTCCACTGTGGACGCCGAGCACACCAATTCCAGGTCGGGTTGGCGGTCGAGAATCCGTTCGATTCCCCACACCGGTGAGGGATGATCGTCGACCATCCCCACCCCGACCACCGACCGGTCCGCGGTTGCCACCCGTCCTCCCTCCGACCACCGGTATGCGCACGCGCAACGCCCAGAGTGCCGACGACCCGACGTCACCAACGCCTTCCGACAACCTTGTCACAGCGCCGCGAGTGCGCGGTCGCCGATGGCGCGTAATTCGGCCGGATGTCCGACCCACCGAGCTCACCGGGTGGAACCGGCCCACCGCCGGTTCGGATCTGACATGCTGACGGAAGCAAATGAGAACATGTTCCAGTTTCGAGGAGACCTATCGATGTCCCAACCCGGGTCCACCCATGACGTCCTGGGCACCGCCGTCTCGATGCCGGTCGAGATCCGCAATGCTCGGTGTTTTGTCGCCGGATTCACCGCTGACGCCGCCGCGGTGGCCCACGCGATGCGGTCGGCTGGCCCGGCGGCGCCCGAGCTGCGGCCGTTGCGCCTGCGACCAGGCCGGACGATGTGCATGCTGGTCTTCGTCGACTACATCGACGGCGACCTGGGACCGTACAACGAGTTCGGCGTCTGCTTCCTGGTCGAGGAGCCCGGCCGGCCGGCCGCATCGCCGGCCTCCGCGTTGCGCTCGCTGGCCCGCGGCGACGCCCGTGCACTCATCCACCACCTGCCGGTCGACGGCGACTTCACCCTCGCCGCCGGCCGGGGCATCTGGGGCTTCCCCAAGACCCTCGCCGACTTCGACGTGGACCACGACTCCCCCACCCGCCACGGCAGGGTCTCCGCGGATGGACACCTCATCGCAGACCTCACCACCCGACGCGGCATCCCGGTGCCCGACAACGCGAAGGACACCGTGCTGAACGCGTACTCCCAACTCGACGGGGTGCTGCGGATGACGCCGTGGAAGCTGACGTCCACCGCCGGCACCCGCACCCGGTTGGGTGGTGCGCGCCTGACCTTGGGTGACCATCCGATCGCCGCCGAGTTGCGGACACTACGCCTGAGCCGGCGCGCGCTGATGACGACATCGGTGGATCGACTGACGATGACGTTCGAGGATCCGACAACCATCTCCTGAGCCCGGCGCCCCTTCCCGAGCCCCCGCCCCAGCAGACCGCAGGCCGAGTGAGGCGAACGTGTCGCTTTCCGCGACGTTCACCTCACTCGCCGACGACACCGGTCTCGCTACACTGACTCCGAGGAACCCGGACAACACGTGGAGCGGCCGCACCGATGAGCAACCTGGAGACGCGTCCCGACGAGATCGATTGTCGCTCAACTGTTCACCGCGGCGACGCGGGAGCCGAAGGGACCGTGACGGTCGAGGTGCTCGCCGCCCGCGACGTTCCGTTGGGCGGCCCGCGCGCCATGACGGTGCATCGCACCCTGCCTCAACGTCGCCGTTCGTTGATCGGCGCATGGTGTTTCGCCGATCACTATGGTCCCGACGATGTCTCGGCGACCGGCGGGATGGATGTGCCACCGCACCCGCACACCGGGTTGCAGACCGTGAGCTGGCTGTTCTCCGGCGAGATCGAACACCGCGACACCATGGGCAATCACGCGATGGTGCGCCCGGGGGAACTCAACCTGATGACCGCCGGACACGGAATCGCACACACCGAGGTGTCAACACCCGACACGACGATCTTGCACGGCGTTCAACTGTGGGTGGCGCTGCCCGAGTTCGCCGCCGACACCCCGCGAGATTTCGCCCACCACATCCCGTCGGCGTTCCACCACGACGACGTCGAGATTCGGGTATTCCTGGGCGAACTCCTGGGTGAGCGGTCACCCGTCCACACCTTCACACCCCTACTCGGCGCGGAACTGCGGCTGCCACCCGGCGCCCAGATCGAGCTACCGGTCACCACCGCACACGAGCACGGTCTGCTCGTGGACGCCGGGGTGATCCGCGTCGTGAATTCCGCGGCCGAACCCCTGCAACCGACCGAACTCGGCTACATCGGGCTCGGTGCGACGGCACTATGCCTGCGCAACGAGTCCGACGAACCGGCGCGCGTGATACTGCTCGGCGGCGCACCGCTCGACGAGCAGATCATCATGTGGTGGAACTTCCTCGGGCGCAGCCATGAGGACATCGTCGCGTTCCGTCAGCAGTGGACCGAGCACAGTGAACGATTCGGCCAGGTCGAGGGCTACTCCGGTGACGTCCAGCATCTGCCGGCGCCTACGTTGCCGAACAGCCGGCTGAGCCCGCGGCACAACATCCCGGGCCAGGCGTGAGCGACCGTCAGGGTTGCTGACCGAGCAGGCGCGCGAAGTTCGCGATACCTGCATCCTCGGCCGAGGACCGTACCCCGTTCTCGGTACGCTCCGGCTCGGGAGCCGGTACGCCCGGCGCGGATGGTCGACCCACCGCGGCCGCGAGTTCACCCGCCGCCCGCCGGATGCGATCGCCGAGCGCCGCAGTGTCGCCGGCCGCACCGGCCCAGTCCTGCGCTGCCGCGTACACAGCAGTCGGCAGCACGATCGCGCGCAGGTAGGCGAACAACGGACGCATGGCATGGTCGAGCACCATCGAGTGTCGTGGGCTCCCGCCGGTGGCGGCGAGCAGCACCGGGGTGCCCCCGAGCTTCTCCACGTCGACCAGGTCGAAGAACGACTTGAACAATCCGCTGTAGGACGCGTTGAAGACCGGCGTGGCGACGATGAGTCCATCGGCCTCGTAGAGCCGCTGCAACGCCTCGCGCACCGGGTCGACTGCGAATCCGGTGGCCATCGAACGGGCGATGTCGGTGGCGAGGTCACGAAGATCGATCACCGTCACGTCGACCGCACCAGCCCCGGTCCCGTCGTCGAGGGCTCCGACGACGGCCTCGACCAACCGATCCACGAGCAGGCGCGTCGACGACGGATCGCCCAGTCCGGCATTGACGGCGACGATCCGCCGGGGAGTCCGAGCCGCGGTCATACACTCGCCTCTTCGCGCGTGTCGCCGGCCGCGGCTGCGGTGCGCGCAGCCACCAGGGAGGCGTGGGTCGGGGCGTCGGGTACCGCGGCGGGTCGGCCGGCCTCGAAGCCGGCACGCAACTGCGGCAACACCTCTCCCAACTCGTCGAGCTGGGACAGCACCGTCTTCAGCGGCAGCCCCGCGTGGTCGACGAGGAACAGCTGTCGCTGGTAGTCGCCGAAGCTCTCCCGGAACGAGAGGGTCTTGTCCACGAACTCCTGAGGGCTCCCGACGGTCAGCGGCGTCTGCTCGGTGAAGTCCTCGAGCGAAGGGCCGTGACCGTACACCGGCGCGTTGTCGAAGTACGGGCGGAATTCCCGCACCGCGTCCTGCGAGTTCTTCCGGATGTAGAACTGGCCGCCCAGGCCGACGATGGCCTGCTCGGCTGTGCCGTGTCCGTAGTGCTCGAACCGTTCGCGATAGAAACCGATGAGTCGCTGGAAGTGTTCTTTGGGCCAGAAGATGTTGTTGGCGAAAAAGCCGTCACCGTAATACGCGGCCTGCTCGGCGATCTCAGGGCTGCGGATCGATCCGTGCCACACGAACGGGGCCACGGAGTCCAATGGCCGTGGCGTCGACGTGAACGACGTCAGCGGAGTGCGGAAGTTGCCCTCCCAGTCGACGACGTCCTCACTCCACAGGCGGTGCAGCAGGTGATAGTTCTCGATGGCCAGCGGGATGCCCTGCCGGATGTCCTGACCAAACCACGGATAAACCGGCCCGGTGTTGCCGCGCCCCAGCATCAGGTCCACCCGACCGTCGGCGAGGTGTTGCAGCATGGCGAAGTCCTCGGCGATCTTGACCGGATCGTTGGTGGTGATGAGCGTGGTGGCCGTGGACAGCTGCAACCTCTCGGTCTGGGCTGCGATGTAGGCGAGCGTCGTCGTTGGTGACGACGAGAAGAACGGCGGGTTATGGTGCTCGCCGAGCGCGAAGACGTCGAGGCCGATGTCCTCGGCCTTCTTCGCGATCTGCACGATCGCCTTGATCCGTTCGTGCTCGGTGGGCGCGACCCCGGTGGTGGGATCGACGGTGATGTCGCTGACGCTGAAGATTCCGAACTGCATTGTCGCGCCTCCTGCGCACTCGGCGGATGTGTCATTCAGTCTAACCGGACCACGGTCCGATTAATTCCGCGGTGCTGCCGCCCGACAACCATGAGTTAGTGTGGGCTTACTCAAGAGGAGGAGACGAAATATGAAGGTTCGCAAGCCCCTTGCCGCGGCAGTTCTCGCCGCCGCCACCGTCCTGGCCACGGCCGCCTGCTCCGAGGAGGCGTCGGACACGGCCAGCAGTGTTGCCAACGACGCGTCGGCGGCGGTCGCCTCGGCGGCCGGTGACGCAGCCAGCCAGGCCCGCGATGCCGTCAGCGGTGCGGTCAGTTCGGCGAAGGATGCGGTGATCGGACTGAGCACCGAGGACGCCCAGAGCACGCTGCGCACGGCGGTGGACCCGGCGAGCACCACCGAGCAGGTCGAAGGAGCCGTCGACACCAACAATCCGGAGACGATCAGCGCGCTGCAGACCTATGCCGAGACCTCCAGCGCCGCCGGCTACACGCCCGACGTGTACACGGTCAAAGAGGTGACTGAGCAAGGCTCGAGCACCGCGACGGCGACCGTTGCTGTCGCCAGCCCGCACGCCCCGGCACCGGTGGACATCCAACTGAATTATGTGCGTGTCGGCACCAACTGGAAGCTCACCGCGGACGCGGTCGACACGCTGACCAGCATGGGCGGTCAGCACGGCGGCTGAGCTTCAACCGATCATCGGCTTGCACCACGCTGTCGCCGCGTCCGGAACCCGGACGCGGCGATTGTCGTCGCACCTATCGTTATCGCTATGTGATGTTCTTCGGGTGCAGTGGAGGCAGAGCGTCGGGCAACCGTGCCCGGCAATCGTGCAGGACCAGCACCATGTAGACCCAGCACCGTGCAGCGCCGCGTTCGTTCGTGCAGTACTGGAGATCGAACAGAACCGATGATCGGCCACCCGTGGGCCGCCGGCCAGGAGGGTACGCCATGCGGGAGACCGATCACCCCACCGAGTCAATACCGCCCGCGTTGACCGATCGCATCGCCCGGTGGCCGCTCGAGAACATCGACACACAGCTCCCGGAGACCGGCGAATCCACAATCGAGACGTTGCGAGACCGGCCCGGCGCGACCGACGAATCGGCCGCCGTACCCGGTTCTATGTGGCCGCCCTCAGCGATGAATGCGAGTTGGCCACTCTCGGCGAGTAGCTCCGCGAACGACGCCCCGCTACCCCCGGTCGCCGACGTCTGGTACCCCGCTCCGGTTATGGCGACCGACTCGAGGCACCTGAACACGAACGGGATGAATGTCCCGGCACAGCCGAGTTCCCGGATGGCGACGACGGCGTTGGTCACGTCGATGATCTCGCTCCCACTGGCCCTCGTGGGTGTGGGAGCCATCCTCGGCTTCATCGCGACGACGCTGGGGGTGATCGCCCTGGTGCAGATCGCGACCGGCCGACGACCGGCGCCGGAGCCGAACCGCTATCGCGGCACAGGCCGGGCCGTGGCCGGCACGGTGGCGGGAATCGCGAGCATGATCATCGGCGCACCGATACTGCTGGTGATCTTGATGGTGCTCGCGATCGTTTGAGCGTCGATCGGACAGCGTCGGGGCGGCCCAGGCCGACCCCTACCCACAAGCGTGTCGGTGAAGTGGATCAGCTGACGGCGCGCAGGCGGCGACCTTCCCCGCCGCCGAGTTCGCGACCGAGCCACGCGACGATGTCGCTCATGACCCGGTTGCGCTCGGCGGCTCCGTCGATACGCGTGAGACCGGGCATGCAGTGGATGAGGCCGGCGTGGAATGCCGCGTCGTGCGACATGCCGTGGCGGTCCATCACGGAGCGGTACGAATCGATGGCCTCGTCGAGGGCACCGTAGGTGACGACATCGTCACCGAAGCGAACAGCAGTCAGGCGCGGGGTGATCTCGGCCCGCCGCCGGATGTCTTCGATCAAATCCAACATGTTCACAGTCGTTCCCCCGAACTCCGTGTTGTGACCCTGGCCACGTTGCCTCCCAGAATGGTTCTGGCGCCAGGTCCGTCTATATAGCTTGCCTTGCTAACGGCTCTTTGGGAACCGCGGACGCCAGATTGTGTGCGAATCCACAGGTCAGAGCAGATTCTCGGTACAACTCCATGTTACTGTTGTGACTCAAGTTGTTGGAGTGGCGAATAGTGCTTGATGTTCAAGCGTTATCCCGGCTACACAGCCTCGCGACGTCGTGGCCGGATGAGAGTCACGCGCGGCGCGCCGCGTCCGCGTCCATCGCCTCGATCAGACTCTTGGGACGCAGGTCGGTCCAGTTCTTCTCCACGTAGCCCAGGCATGCCGCCCTACTGTCCTCCCCGAACACCGTCCTCCAGCCGGCGGGGATGTCGGCGAAGGTCGGCCACAGCGAGTGCTGATTCTCGTCGTTGACCAATACGTAGAAGCGGCCGTTGTCGTCGTCGAAGGGGTTGGTCACGGGTGTCCTCCAAGGATCGTGGGTGGATAGTGCAGATGGATTGCGGGTGACGGATGTGGTGACGGTGCCGCTGCGGTGACGGTGTCGGTGCTGCGGCTCCTACGACTCCGCGGCGTCGGCGTCGGCGAGCCACCGGTCGAGTTCGGGCCCGATGACCTCGAGCGCGCCAGGGTTTGCCAGGCCGAGGTGATCGGCGTCGACATCGACATTCGCGATGCGGCCCGCGACGTGGGGTCGCCAACCGTCGGCGACCGCGGCCGGATCCGCCTTGTCGCGGGTCGCGGTGAACACCAGCAGCGAACCGTCATACGGGGCCGGCCGGAACTGTTCGACGAGCGTTTCGCCGACCGCGAAGCTGTCCATGACGCCCTGCACCTGGTCGACGCTGAGCAGGCCCATCGACGCGATCTGTTCGCGGATGATCTCGGCGACCTCTTCGGCGCTGTCCGCGTGCACATTGTCGTCGAGGTCGAACAGATCGCGCCATCCGCCGAGGAAGTCGCCGACATAGTCGCCGCCGAGCTCGACACCGGCCGGTGCAGACCCGGAACCGTCGTCGGGTTGCGGCGGGATCGGCGACGAGTCCATGACGCCGAGGAAGGCGACCTCCTCTCCTTCGGCGCGCAGCGCGGTCGCGATGGCGTACGCGACGTAGCCACCCAGCGACCAGCCCAACAGGTGATACGGACCGTGCGGCGACACCCGGCGGATCTCGGTGAGATACCGCTGGGCCATTTCCTCCACGCTCCGCGCGCTGGGCTCGCCGGCGACCACATGCGGGTCCTGCAGGCCGTACACCGGGCGATCCCCGAGATAGGGCACGAACCCGCCATAGAACCAAGCCAGGCCACCGGCAGGATGGATGCAGAACAGCGGCGGCCGCGTCCCCTGCGCGTTGAGGGTGATCACCACCTCGCCGGAACCGGAGCCGCCGGAGATCCGAGCCGCGAGCCCACGCGCCGTGGGGTCGTTGAACAGCCAGGCCAACTCCACGTCATGCCCCTGCTCGCGCAACGCACCGAGCACCCGCGTCGCCGACAGCGAGTTGCCGCCCAACTCGAAGAAGCTCTGGGTGACACCGACCTGCTCGAGTTCGAGCACGTCGGCGAACGCGGCGGCCACCACGGCCTCCATCTCGGTCTCCGGGGCCACGTACTCCTCGGTGCCGGTCTCGATCACCGCTTCTGGGAGCGCCCGTTTGTCGAGCTTGCCCACCGGGGTCAACGGCAGCGCGTCGAGCACCATGATCGCGGCGGGGACCATGTGCGACGGCAGCCGTCGGCCGACGAACTCACGCACCTCGGCCACTTCGATCCCACCGTCGCCGACGATGTAGCCGGCCAGTGCGGTCGCGACCGAGCCGCCCACACCGACGACAACGGCCGACTCCACCGCCGGATGTTCGGCCAGCACGGCCTCGATCTCGCCCAGCTCGATCCGCAGTCCGCGCAGCTTCACCTGATCGTCGGAACGTCCGGCGTACTCCAGCACCAGTTCGCCGGCACCGTCACGGCGCCAGCGAACCACGTCGCCGGTTCGGTACATCCGCTCCCCCGCGGTGCCGAAGGGGTTGACCACGAAACGCTCGGCGGTCAGTCCTGGCCGGTCCAGGTAACCCCGGGACAGTGCCGGACCGACGGCGTAGAGCTCGCCGGGCACACCGACCGGCACCGGCCGCAGACGACCGTCGAGCACGAGCAACGTCACCCCGGCCAACGGCCGTCCCAACCGCACCGGCGCGCCGACGGCCATCGGCTCACTCAGCGTGATGCCGATGGTGGTCTCCGTTGGTCCGTACAGGTTGTGGATGGCCACATGCGGCGCCCACGCGTCGACCAGCGACGGCGGCACCGCCTCACCGCCGGCCATCAGCGCGGCCAGATCCGGCAGCGCGGCCGGGTCCAGCGTCGAGAGCACCGTCGGGGTGAGGAAGGTGTGCGTCACTCGGTGACGCTGCATGAATTCCTGCAACACGTGACCGCCGACGGCCGCGGTCGGCCGGTAGGCCAGGGTGCCGCCGTTGACCGTGGCGAGCAGGTACTCCAGGACCGACGCATCGAAACTCGGCGATGCGAACCCCAGGACCACCGGGGCATCTGCGACCGACAGTCGTGAGGTCTCCTGTGCGGCGAAATTCGCCAGCCCACCATGAGTGACCGACACACCCTTCGGCCGGCCGGTGGAGCCGGATGTGTAGATCACGTACGCGACATTGTCGGTCCGCACGCGACCCGACATCTCGACGGCGCTCACCGCGGCGTCGGACAGGTCGGCGATCGCCGCTCGGGTCGAGTCTCCGTCGAGACGCACCCACTCGAACTCGTCGCCGGGAAGTTCCCCGGTGCGGACGGTCAGCCCGAGGATCGCCCCCGAGTCCTCGATCATGTTCGCCACCCGTTCGGCCGGGTAGTCGGGGTCGATCGGCACATATCCGGCACCGGTCTTGGTGACCGCCCAGATCGCGGTGAGCAGCTCCACCGACCGACCGATCGCCAACGCGACCAGCGACTCGACGCCGATCCCCCGCGAGATGAGCCAGCGCGCCAGCTGATTGGACCGCGCATCGAGTTCGGCATACGTCAGCGCGGCACCGTTTCCGTCGACTACCGCGACGCGGTCGGGGTGCGTGTTCGCAACCTCGGCGAACATGTCGCCGAGCAGGCGCGGCGCGGTCCCCGTGCCGCCGGACACCGTGGTGAACGCGGCCATCTCGCCGCCGCCGAGAAGACCGATGTCGGCCGTCAGGGTCTCCGGAGCGCTCGACACGGTCCGCAGGATCTGCACCAGTGCGTCGATGAACACCTCGATCTGGGTGGCGTCGAAGGCGTTCGGCAGATACTTGAGAGTCAGCGAGAGTCGTTGGCCCGCAACGGGTGAAGTCGACATGTTGAGCGGGTAGTGGGTGGCGTCGGAACCGGCGAAGTCCACGATCTCCAGCCCGCCGGTCAACGAGGCACCCGTGGTGGACAGCGAGTCGGTGTCCACCGGATAAGACTCGTGCACCGTCAACGTGTCGAACAGCTGGCCGCCGATACCGTTGCCGCCGGCCAGTCCGGTCAACTCCGCCAGCGACAGATGCTGGTGATCGAGAACCGCCACCTTGCTCTGCTGCAGGCGACCCAGCACGGTCGAGATCGACGCCTCCGGATCGACGTCGACCACCGCGGGCAGCGTGTTGATGAACAACCCCACCATGGATTCGACGCCCTCGAGGTCGGCCGGACGACCGGATACGGTCTCGGCGAAGGTGACCACCCGGTTGCCGGTCAACCGCGACACGAGCACCGCCCAGGCGAACTGCAGCACCGTCGCCACCGTGGCCCCCTCGGCGCGAGCGAGGGCCTCGATGCCGGCGGTCACGTCGGCATCAAGAATGACCGACAGATCTTGCGGCAGTGCCTCATTCGTTGCTTCCGCGCCCGGCGCCACCAAGGTGGGCGCCGTCACCGGCGCGAGCACCTCGCGCCAGGCCTGCCGACCGGCGACGTCGTCGGTCGCCGCGAGGTGACGCAGGTAGTCCTCGAAATCACCATCGCCGGTACCGATCTGGCCGGTGTAGGTGACTCCGTTGGCATACAGCGCCAGCAGATCGGCCAGCACCAGCGGGCCCGACCAACCGTCGATCAGGATGTGATGGTTGGTCACCACCAGATGCGCGGTATCGCCGTGGCGGACCACTGCGAACCTCATCAGCGGCGGGCGCGCCAGGTCAAACGGGGTGCGCCGCTGGATCTCGGCGACCTGTGCCACCCGTTGCTCGACCACATCGTCGGAGGGGCCGGTGCCGTCGGTGACGTCGACGACCTCCCAGGGCACCTCGACCGACGGCGGAACCACCGTCACCACCGCACCACTGCCGGTGCGCACGAAGCCCGACCGCAGAGCGCGATGGTGCGCGAACAGGGCCTGGGCCGCAGCATGCAGGCGGTCGATGTCGACGGTCCCACCGAGTTCTAGGATCGACTGCACCACGTAGACATCCACCGGCGCGTCGGTCTCCGAGCCCACGGCGCCGCCGGCGAGCTCGGCCTCGAAGTGCAAGCCCTTCTGCAGGGGAGACAGCGGCCAGATGTCGGCCCCGGGCCACCGCTGGGCCACGTCGTCGAGGTCGTCCTGGGTGACCCCGGCGCCCGGAACGTCCGACGGGGACAGGCCCGGATCACCGATCACCGACAACGTGTCGACGATCGCGGCCAGTTCCGCCTGCCACCGCGATGCGATATCGGCGGCATCCGCATCGCCCAGCACCCCGCGGACGAACAGGAAGTCCGCCGAGAGTTCGCGGCCGTCCCGGTCCGAGAGGGTGCCGACGTTCACCGTCAGCGTGTTCATCGCGGTCATCGCACCCGACACCGTGGCCGGCAGGACCGGCGCCGCCGGGTCGGCGGTGAACGGCACCACCACGTCGTCGCCGGATGAGCGGCTGCCGGCACCGAAGAAGTTGAAACCGATCGACGGCAACGCGGTCCCGGCCAGCCGGTCGTCCCCACCGGCATCCGCCGCGGTGAAGCGCAGCAGTCCGTAGCCGATGCCGCGGTCCGGTTGAGCCAGGCGCTCCTCCTTCGCCGCTTTCACCGCGTGCACCACGTCGTCGGCCGGGTCGAGCGCCAACGGCACGAGGGTGGTGAACCAGCCGGCGGTTCGGGACAGGTCGGCGGTGTGCGGGTCGGTCCCCCTGGCCACCACTTCCTCGTAGCGGCCGTGGCCTTCGACCAGCACGGTGACCGCGGCGGTGTCGACGATGCCGCGATCGCGTTGCCACGATCGCACCGCGCGGGCCAGCGCCGCGATCAGCGCATCGTTGACGTGACCGGAGTACGCGTCGACGACCCTCGTCAGCAGCGCCTCGGTGACCGTGCGGTCCACCCGGACCCGCAGAGAGTCGACGGTCGCGAAGGTATCGCGGTGCGGGTCGAAGGGCACACCGAAGTCGGTGGGATCGCGGTCCACGCGGGCCAGCCAGTGCCCCATCTCGTCACCGCGTTCGCCGGCCTGCGCGGCGAGTGCCGCATGCCAGGCCCGCGCCGAGGTCACCTCGGGACGCACCGCCGGCTCCGCACCGGACTGCAGTCGACCCCAGACGGTGATGATGTCCTCGATGAGGATCGGCCAGGAGACCGCATCGACACCGAGGTGATGGATGGCCAGGACCACACGGGCACCGCCGTCGCCGACGACCAGGACCGCGGACACGATCACTCCGGCAGCCGGGTCGAGCCGGCGCAGTGCTGCGGCATGCGCGGTGCGCAATACCTCGTCGTACTCGGCGGAGCCGGGCGCCGCGGCCGTGGTCGCCTCGTCGACGACACATCCGATGCCCTCGCCAAGCGCATACGCCCAGCCGTCGTCGGTGTGGCGCAACGTCGCCGACAGCATCGGATGGGCACGCGTCACCGCATCCAGCACGGCGGTCAGCGTCGGGAGGTCGAGTCCATCGGGTGCGATGAGCACCGTCGACTGGGAGAAGTCGGCGAAGTCCGCCCCGCTCTGCGACAACTCGAGCATCCAGGCCGCCACCGGCGGGATCGCGACCTGCTCACCGGCAGGCTCGCTCAACAGCGGCAGCCGGTCTCCGCCCGCCGCCACCGCATGCGCCATGGCCCGAACCGTCTTGTGTTCGAAGACATCTCGCGGGGACACCGAGAACCCGGCGGCACGGGCGGCAGACGAGAGCTGGATCGCGAGGATCGAGTCGCCGCCGAGCGCGAAAAACGACTCGGCCACACTCACCCGATCGACACCGAGCACGCCCGCCACGACACGCGCGAGTGTTTCCTCGGTGGAGGTCTCCGGCGCCACGTAATCGTCACCGGCGCCGTCGAGTTCGGGCACCGGAAGCGCCCGACGATCGAGCTTGCCGTTGGCCGTCAACGGCAGCGCGGTCACCGGGACCACGATGCTGGGCACCATGTAGCCGGGTACCGCCCGGGCAACCGCGTCGCGCACCCGCGCCGCGTCGACGTCGGCGCCCGGTTCGGCGACGACGTAGCCGATGAGCTGTTCACCACGCCCCGGGAGTTCGACGACATTGGCGGCACCCGCGGTGATCCCGTCGACACCGAGCAGCGCTGCCTCGATCTCACCGAACTCGATGCGGAATCCACGTAACTGCACCTGCGCGTCACCGCGACCGAGGTACTCGATGTCGTCGCCGATGCGGCGGGCGAGGTCACCTGTCCGGTACATGCGGGCACCGCTGCGATCGAAGGGATTGGCTACGAACCGGGTCGCCGAGAGTCCCGGCCGGCCCAGATAGCCCTGCGCCAGTTGCCCACCGGTGACGTACATCTCGCCGACGACGCCCGGCGGCACCGGATGCAACCGCTCGTCGAGGATGTGGATCGCCAGCGAGTGCAGGGGCCGCCCGATCAGGGATGCGTCGCCCGCGGCGACGAGGTCGCGGTCGAGCGGACGGAAACTCACGTGCACGGTGGTCTCGGTGATGCCGTACATGTTGACCAATTGGGTGGTCTCGTCGGGATGGTCGTCGAACCAGCGCCGCACCTGCTCGAAGCCCAGCGCCTCACCGCCGAACACGATGTAGCGCAACGGCAGATCGACCGGGTCGCGCCGCCGCGCGTCGATGAGTTGATAGAACGCCGACGGCGTCTGGTTGAGCACCGTCACGCCCTCGGCGGCGAGCAGCTCCACGAAGGCATCGGGGTCGCGCGCCAGGGCACGATCGACGATCACCAGCCGCGCCCCACACAGGAACGGTCCCCACAACTCCCACACCGAGAAGTCGAACGCATAGGAGTGGAACATCGTCCACACATCGGTGGGCCGGAAGTCGAAGTCGCCGGCCGCCGTGTCCATCAGGGTGATGACGTCGCGATGGGTGATCTCGACGCCCTTGGGCAGACCGGTCGAGCCGGAGGTGTAGATGACGTAGGCCCGCGAGGACGGCCGCACCGAGGGTACCGGCACCGCGAGATCGGTCCCGGCCGAGGCGAGTTCGTCGACGTCGACGGCCACCACGCCGGCGGGCAGACCGGCGAACAGCTCGTGGCCCGAGGTCGCCGCGTCGGTGATCACCACGCGCACCGACGCGTCGGAGACGATGAACGCCAACCGGTCCACCGGGTTGGTGGTGTCCAGCGGCAGATAGCCGGCACCGGCCTTGAGCACGGCGAGGATCGCCACCGGGAGGTCGACCGAGCGTGCGGTGGCGATACCGACGAGGTCACCGGCGCGGACACCCCGGGCCGCCAACGCCGCTGCCACCGCACCGGAGCGGCGATCGAGGTCGGCGTAGGACAGCGACACGTCCTGCGCGGTCACCGCGGTCCGCGTCGCGTGGTCGGCGACGGTGTCCGCGAACAGCTCCACCAGGGTGCGGTCGGTGTTCGTCGTCTCGGTCACGGGCGCCGGAAGTGCCGCCAGGGCGCTCGATTCGTGATCGGTCAGCAGCGCGACATCCCCCACCGGCACCTGCACGTCGGCCAGGCAGGTGGCCAGCACCCGGACGAATCGATCGGCCATGGTGCGCACGGTCGCCGCATCGAACATGTCGGTGGCGTAGACGATCTGCGCCGGCCACGGTTGTCCCTGGGTGCCGCCGGCGATCGCGAAGGTCAAATCGACCTTGGCGGGTGTCTCCGGCGCCTCGATCGGCGCGATGGACAGTCCGGCGATGCTGGACGCTTCGGCGACCGAGTCGCCGAGATCGGTGGAGAACTCCGGCAGCGTGGACTGATGGAAGGTGAGCAGGATCTGCGTCAGCGGTGCGAAAGCCTCTGACCGCACCGGATCCAACTGCTCGACCAGCGTCTCGAACGGCACGTCGGCGTGCGCGTACGCCTCGAGATCGGTACCGCGGACCTGGTCGATCACTGCGGCGAAGGTCATGCCCGGATCGATCTCGGCGCGCAACACCAGCGTGTTGACGAACATGCCGACCAGCGCGTCGACGGCACGCTGCCCGCGTCCGGCGATCGGGGTGCCGACCGCGATGTCGGAGGTCGCCGACAGCCGGGCGAGCAGCACCGCGAGACCGGCGTGGACCACCATGAACGGGGTGACGCCCCGTCCGGTGGCGACCGCCGAGATGGCCTCGACCACGTCGGCAGGGATCTCGAACGACACCTGATCGCCGCGTTGGGAGGCCACCACCGGACGGGGCCGGTCGCCGGGCAACTCGAGCACATCGGGAAGGCCGTCAAGCTTGCGTGTCCAGTACGACAGCTGTTGTCCCACCACTGAATTCGTATCGCCGACCGAGCCGAGTTCGCGGTGTTGCCAGAGCGCGACGTCAGCGAACTGTACCTCGAGCGGGGCGAACGTCGGGGCGTCGCCGGCCTCCCGTGCCGCGTATGCGGTCATCAGGTCGGCCACCAACGGCGCCATCGACTCGCCGTCGGCGGCGATGTGATGGGCGACGATGGCGAAGACGAATTCGTCGTCGGCGACGCGGAGCAGCCGCGCCCGCAGTGGCCACTGTTCTGTGACGTCGAATCCGGCGCTCACCGCGGTCTCGAGATCGGCGGTCGAGTTCACCTCGGCCCAGTCCAGGGTCGAGGTGGCCGCCTCGGCCGGGGCGATGATCTGCACCGGCACACCGTCGACCGCCGGGAACGTGGTGCGCAGGACCTCGTGGCGCACCACCACGTCGGCCAGTGCCGCACGCAGCGCGTCCACGTCGAGGCTACCGGTCAGGCGTAGCAGCAATGGGACGTTGTAGGTCGACGCCGACGGATCGAACTGATTGATGAACCACATACGCTGCTGCGCGAACGACACCGGAATCCGTTCCGGCCGCGGTGAAACCGCGGCGACCGGGGGCAGGCCCGCCCCGCGGCCGGCGACCGCGGCGGCCAGCGCCCGCACCGTCGGCGCCTCGAACACGTCGCGGACCGACACGTCGACACCGAACACGTCGGCGACCCGGGCAGCCACCCGCGTTGCCGACAGCGAGTTGCCGCCGACCTCGAAGAAGCTGTCGGTCGCGCCGACGCGATCGACGCCGAGCACCTCGGCGAAGACCGCCGCAACCGATTCCTCCGACTCGGTCTCGGGTGCCACGTATTCCGCAGCGATGTCGATGACCGGTTCGGGCAGCGCGCGCTTGTCGAGCTTGCCGACCGGGGTCAACGGCAGGGCATCGAGCACGGCGATACTCGCCGGCACCATATGCGAGGGCAGGGCCTGACCGACGAAGGTCCGCAGCTCGTGGGGGTCCACCGTGGTGCCGGCGGACTCGCGCAGCACCACATAGCCCGCGAGTGCCGAGGCGACCGAGCCGCCCACGCCGATCACCACCGCTGACTCCACCGCCGGATGCGAGTTGAGTACCGTCTCGATCTCGCCGAGCTCGATGCGCAGCCCCCGCAGCTTGACCTGATCGTCGCTACGGCCGACGTACTCGAGCTCGAGTTCACCGGTCGGCCCGGGCCGCCAGCGAACCAGATCGCCGGTCCGGTAGAGCCGTTCGCCGTTGCGTCCGTAGGGGTCGGCGATGAACCGCTTCGCGGTCAACCCGGGTCGTCGAACATAGCCGCGGGCGAGCGCGCCGCCGGCCACGTACAGCTCGCCGGTGACGCCGACGGGCACCACGTTCAGACGCGAGTCCAGCACGAGCATGCCCACCCCGGGGATGGGTCGGCCGATGGTGATCGACTGCCCGGGCGCCAACGCCGCGCTGAGCGTCACGGCCACCGTCGTCTCGGTGGGACCGTAGGCGTTGAAGAACGCGTGTTGGGCTCCCCACCGGTCGATCATGGCCTGCGGCACCGCTTCCCCACCGGAGGCCACCGACCGCAGCTCGGGAACGGCGTCGGGGTCGATGGTGGCCAGCACCGACGGCGTCAGGAACAGGTGAGTGATGTGCTGGTCGCGAACGAACTGCGCGAGCGCCTCGCCGCCGACGACATCGGCCGGTCGATAGACCAGCGTGGCTCCCGATCGCAACGGCAGCAACCATTCCAGGATGGACGCATCGAAACTCGGTGACGCGTAACCCAGGATCACCGAATCCGGTGTGACGGCGAACCGGCGCAGCTCCGCGTGGGCGAAGTCGACCAGACCGCGGCTGGTGACCTGGACACCCTTCGGCGTTCCGGTCGAGCCCGACGTGTAGATCACGTAGGCGATCGCGTCGACCTCCGGCGTCCCGTTGCACTCGGCCGCCGACAGCGCGGCCGTGTCGTGCGTCGCGACCTCGCCGACGATGTCATCGGCGTCCAGGCACTGCCAGTCGACGGTGTCGCCCAGGCCCGACCGCCGGGCCGTGGTGGTCAGACCGAGTTCGGTCCCCGAATCGGACAGCATGTAGGCGATCCGGTCGGCGGGATAGTCCGGATCGATCGGAAGGTAGCCCGCGCCGGTCTTCGCGACCGCCCAGATCGCGGTCATCAACTCGGCCGAGCGCTCGATGGCCACCGCCACCAGCGTCTCCGGCCCGGCGCCGCGCTCGGTCAGCCACCGCGCGAGCTGATTGGCGCGCGCATCGAGTTCGGCATAGGTGAGGCTGTGGCCGCGCGGATCGCGCACCGCCACATTGTCGGGATGTAAGGCGACGGCTTCGGCGAAGATCTCGCGCAGCACCATCGGCGGCGCATCGGGTGCGCCCCCGGACACCGGGGCCAGCGCCGCCCTCTCCCGTTCGCCGAGTAGGTCGATGTCGCCCACGGCGACCGAGGAATCGGCCACCATCGCCTCGAGAATCCGCAACCAGGCGGTCGCGAAGCCCCGGATCGTCGCTTCGTCGAAGATCGACCGGGCATAGATGAAGTCGACGCTCATCGGGGTCGATTCGGTGCGGTTCGAGACGCCCACCGACAGTTCGAATTTGGCGATCTGGTCGGGCAGTTCCAGCGGTTGGACCACGAGGCCGGCGCCCTCGAGGGCGGTCATCGACTCCTCGCCGTCGACGTGGCTGAACGCGATCTGCGCCAGCGGCGGGAACGCCGTCGAGCGGGTGGGGGCGAGTTCGTCGATGAGTTCCTCGAACTGGACGTCCGCGTGGGCAAACGCCTCGAGATCCTCGGCACGCACGCGGGCCACGAGGTCGGCCACCGAGGATGCCGGATCGACCTGCGTCCGCAACACCAGGGTGTTGACGAACATGCCGACCAGATCGCCCAGTGCGGCGTCGGTGCGTCCGGCGATCGGCGTGCCGATCACCACATCACTCGTCGACGCCAATCGCGAGATCAGGATCGTCAGCGCCGCATGTGATGCCATGAAACCGGTGACACCCTGCGCGTGGGCGAACTCGTCGAGTTTCGCGGCCAGCTCGTCGTCGAGCTGCACCGTCACCACTCCGGCGGTGGTCTCCATCACCGCCGGTCGGGGCCGATCCATCGGCAGGTCGGTGACCGACGGCAGTGACTGCAGATGTTCGCGCCAATAGCCGAGCTGCTCGGCCATCCGGCTCGACGGGTCGTCGGCCGTACCAAGCGTATCCCGCTGCCACAGCGCGAAATCGGCGTACTGGACTGCGGGCGCCGGTGCCGTCGGCACCGTATCGTCGATCCGCGACAGGTACGCGCCCATCAGATCTCGCACGAACACTGCCGTCGACGCTCCGTCGAAGGCGATGTGGTGGACCGTCAACACGACGTCGACGGTGTCCGGACCGACACGCCGCACCCGTCCGCGAATCGGCAGGTCCTCGGTGACGTCGAAGCCTCGCGCGACCGACGTGGTGAGTTCGGCCGCGTCGTCGACCACCGACCAATCCAGCGCCGCACGCGCTGCACCCACCTCGAGGATCTGCTGGTATGGACCGTCCGCATCGAGCGGATAGACAGTACGCAGCACCTCGTGCCTTTCGAGCACGTCGGAGACCGCAGCGACCAGAATGTCGAGATCGAGATCACCGGTGAGCCGCATGGCCATCGGGATGTTGTACGCGGCCGACGTCGGGTCGAATCGGTTGATGAACCACATCCGGGCCTGCGCCATCGACAGCGGCAGGCGGTCCGGGCGCTTTCCGGCCACCAGCGGGGCCACCGTCTGTTCACGCCCGGCCACCGCCGCCACCAGCGACCGGACCGTGGGGGTGTCGAACAGGTCACGCACGGAGACATCGACACCGAGTTCCTCGGCGACTCGCGCCGCGACACGCATCGCCGACAATGAGTTGCCGCCGATGTCGAAGAAGGACTCGGCGACGCTGACCCGGTCGAGACCGAGCACTCCGGCGATCACCGCGGCGACCGCGGCCTCCGCGTCGGATGCCGGCGCCTCGTATTCGCCGATCTCGAACACCGGGGCCGGCAACGTCTTCCGGTTGAGCTTGCCCGAGCTGTTGAGTTCGATGTCGTCGAGCAGCATCCACACCGAGGGATGCATGTACTCCGGCAAGCGGTCGGCGACGACCGCCTGCACCGCCGCCTGATCCACCGTCGCCGGTGCGATGTAGGCGACAAGGTGCTGCGGACCGGTCGGTGCGTCGACGACATCACATGCCGCATGCACCACCCCCGGTGCGGACGCGATGACCGACTCGATCTCGCCGAGTTCGATGCGCTGGCCGCGCAGCTTCACCTGGAAGTCGGTGCGGCCCAGATATTCGATGGCGCCGGACGCCTCCGGTCCACTCCCGGCCCGGGTGCTCCAGCGCACCAGGTCACCCGTCCGGTACAGCCGGGCGCCGGGGGGACCGAACGGATCGGCGACGAATCGTTCGGCGGTCAGCGCCGACCGGGACGCATAGCCGCGGGCCACCTGCACACCACCGAGATAGAGCTCACCGGGCACCCCCGGCGGCACCGGACGCAGGCGCGCGTCGAGCACCCGGGTCGAGGTGTTCCACACCGGGCCACCGATGGTGATGTCGACGGCCTCGGTGACGTCAGTCGAGGTGACGTCGACGGTGGCCTCGGTGGGGCCGTACAGATTGTGGATGGCGGTGTGCGGCAGTGCCTCATGGGTGTGCCGCGCCACCGCGGGCGGCAGTGCCTCACCGGAGGTGAGCAGCCACCGCAGCGTGGTGAGCTGCGCCAGTCGGGCGGCGGGCACCACGTCGAGGAACACCGACAGCATCGACGGCACGAAGTGCACCGAGGTGATGGCTTCGGCGGCCAGCAGATCGGCGATGTAGGCCGGTTCCCGGTGCCCACCGGCCCGGGCGATCACCGTGGTCGCACCCACCATCAGCGGACCGAACAGTTCAGGCACCGACACGTCGAAGGTGAACGGGGTCTTGAGCAACACCCGATCGGCCGGCGACCAGTCGAATTCGTCGACACACCAGCGCAGACGGTTGGCCAGCGCACGGTGGGTCACCGTGACGCCCTTCGGCCGGCCGGTGGAACCCGAGGTGAACAGTGTGTAGGCGGCGTCGTCGGGTCGCAGCGGGCTGCGTCGGTCCCGGTCGGTCACCGGAGGCTGCATCGACTCCACTGCAGCCGCGGCGTCGACCTCGATCACTCGCATGCCGGGGACATCGGCTGCGACGACACCCGACTCCCGGGCGGCGTCGACGATGACCACACCGACTCCGGCGGTGTCGATCATGTACTCGGCACGATCGAGCGGCGCATCGGGGTCGATCGGCACATATTGTGCACCGGCGGCCAGCACCGCGTTGACCGCGATGACCATCGCCGCCGAACGCTCCAGCGAGACACCCACGGCCGCCCCGGGTCCGACACCGACGGCGATCAGTTCGCGGGCCAGGATCGCAACTCGGTCGGCGAACTCACGGTAGGAGATCTCTCGCCCGTCGACGGCCAGAGCCGTCGCGTCGGGGGCGTGGGACGCCTGACCGAACACCGCATCTCCCACCAGCTCAGCGGGTACATCGACGACCGCGCCGGTCGACCATTCCGCGACCGCGCTCTGCTCGTCGTCGAAGATGATGGCGGCGTCGCCGATCGGGAGTTCCGGTGTGGTGAGCAGATGATCGAGTAATGCGGTGAACCGCGCGGCCAGTCGGGCCACGGTCGCGGATTCGAACAGGTCGGTGGCGTAGACGATCGAACCCGTCCAGTCGGCTCCCGAGGGTGCCGAACTCACGGTCACCGACAGGTCGAGTTGGGCCGGCACCCACGCGGGTTCGACCGATCGCACCGACAACCCGGCGATCGGTAGGTCGGTGTTCTCCGCCGACGCCGCCGGATCAAAGGACAACATGACCTGCGCCAGTGGGGCAAAAGCCGCCGTCCGCGTCGGGTTGACCGCTTCGACGACCGTCTCGAACGGTACGTCGGCGTGCGCGAAGGCCTCCAGGTCGGTCAACCGGACGGCGTCGAGCAGTTCGGCGAAGGTGGTCGCGGGATCGATGGCGGTACGCAGGATCAGCGTGTTGACGAACATGCCGACGAGCGGGTCGAGCGCGGCCGAACCGCGGCCGGCGACCGGGGTCGCGATCGTGATGTCGTCCTGCGCGGTGAGCCGACCCAGCAGCGCAGCCAGCCCGGCGTGCACGACCATGAACGGAGTGACGCCGAATCGTGCGGCGACGTCGGTGACCTGGTCGCCGAGCGTGGCCGGCAACGCGAACTCCACCCGCGCACCGACATGGGATGCGATCGCGGGTCGCGCATGGTCGGCGGGGAGTTCGAGGACATCAGGTGCTCCGCCGAGAGCTTCGGTCCAGTAGGCCAGCTGTCGGGCCACCACCGAGTCCGCCTGCTCGGGTGACCCGAGCGCGGTGTGCTGCCAGATCGCGTAGTCTGCGAATTGCACTGTCAGCGGTGCGAACTGGGGCGACCGCCCCTCCGAGCGCGCCGCATAGGCGGACACCACGTCGGTGACCAGCGGCAGCATCGATTCACCGTCGGCCGCGATGTGGTGGGCCACCACGGCGAGCAGGTACTCGCCATCGGCCACCCTGTGCAACCGGACACGCAGCGGCCGATCGACGGTGACGTCGAATCCGGCGGTCATCGCGGCCTCGAGGTCGCCCTCGGAGTCCACCAGTGCCCAGTCGAGGTGGTCGGCGACGTCGTCGACCGGGCCGATGACCTGCACCGGCACCCCGTCGACGGCCGGGAAGGTGGTGCGCAGAACCTCGTGGCGCACCACGGTGTCGACGACCGCCGCGCGCAGCGCCGCGATGTCGAGGCTGCCGTCCAGGCGCAGTACCACCGGGATGTTGTAGGTTGGGGTGCCCGGCTCGAAGCGGTTGATGAACCACATCCGGGTCTGGGCGAACGACAACGGGATCGGCAACGGGCGAGGGGTGATCGCCACCAGCGGCGGTAGTCCCGTCTCCCGCCCGGCGACCGCCGCGGCCAACGCCCGCACTGTGGGCGCCTCGAAGAGATCCCGAACCGAGACGTCGACGCCGAACGCGTCGCCGACTCGGGCGGCGACTCGCATCGCCGACAACGAGTTGCCGCCGATGTCGAAGAACGAGTCGGTGACGCTGACGCGGTCGAGCCCGAGGACCTCAGTGATCACCGTCGCGACCGCCTGTTCCGCGTCGGTCGCCGGGGCGATGTGGGTGGCGGTCTCGAAGACCGGGGCCGGCAGCGACCGACGGTCCAGTTTGCCCGCGCTGTTGAGCGCGATGTCGTCGAGCAGCATCCACACCGTCGGACGCATGTACTCCGGCAGGGATTCGGCGACGGCACCGCGCACCACGGCTTCGTCGACCGTCGACGGCGACACATAGGCGACGAGATGCTGTCCCCCACCGGGGGTTTCGACAACCGTGCAGGCCGCGTGCACCACTGCAGGCGCGGCGGCGACAACCGATTCGATCTCACCGAGTTCGATGCGCTGACCGCGCAACTTCACCTGGAAGTCGGTGCGCCCGAGGTACTCGATGGCGCCCTCGGTGTTCCAGCGAACGAGGTCACCGGTGCGATACAACCGCGAACCAGGGGCCCCGAACGGGTCGGCGACGAACCGCTCCGCGGTGAGGCCGGGGCGGGCGGCGTACCCGCGCGCGACCTGGACGCCACCGAGATACAGCTCTCCCGGGATGCCCGGCGGCACCGGCCGCAGCCGGGCGTCGAGGACCAGGGTCGAGGTGTTGGACACCGGCACACCGATGGGCACCACCTCGGTGGCGTCGGTGACGTCGACGTAGGCCACCTCGACGGCCGCCTCCGTGGGCCCGAACAAGTTGACGATCTGCACCTGCGGCAGCAGCGTGTGGGCGCGCGCGACCACCGAGGGCGGCAACGCCTCGCCCGAGCAGAACAGCCACCGCAACGAGCTCAACGCCGAGATCTTTTCCGCCGGCACCACATCGAGGAACACCGACAGCATCGACGGCACGAAATGCACCGAGGTGGCACCCGTGCCGGTGATCAGATCGGCGATGTAGACCGGGTCGGCGTGGCCGCCCGCGCGCGCGACGACGACCGTCGCGCCGGCCATCAGCGGGGCGAAGAGTTCCGGCACCGAGACGTCGAAGGTGAACGGGGTCTTGAGCACCACCCGTTCCCCCGATGCCCACGGGTATTCGTCGAGACCCCACCACAGCCGATTGAGGACCGAACGGTGCGACACCGTCACACCCTTCGGCCGCCCGGTGGAACCGGACGTGAACAGCGTGTAGAGCGCATTGTCGAGCCGCAGCGGTGCGTTTCGGTCCGCGTCGGTCACCGGCTCGACCGCCAGGTCGACGTCGTCTGCGGCGTCCACCTCGATCACCCGCACCGAGGGCCCGAGACCGGCTACCGACGCCGGAGCGCCGTGCGGGCCGACGAGCACGGTACGCACACCGGCCGTCTCGACCATGTACTGCACCCGGTCGGCGGGGACGCCCGGATCGATCGGCACGTACTGCCCACCGGCCGCGACCACGGCGTGGATCGCCAGCACCATCTCGACCGAGCGGTCCATCGAGACACCCACGGCGACGCCGGGTGCCACACCCGTCGCGATCAGCTCGCGCGCCAACACGGCAGTCCGCGCACCGAGTTCGGCGTAGGTCAAGGTGCGGTCGCCGAACATCAGGGCGACGTCGTCCGGTGTCCGGGCGACCTGCGCGGCCACGGCGTCGGCGACCGTGCCTGCCGGCACACTCACCTCGGCACCGGTGGACTGCTCGACGATGTCGGCGCCGGTCCCGGCCAGCAGATCGACGTCGGCGATCAGCGTCTCGGGTGCGCCGGCGGTCTGTCGCAGGATCGCCACGACCGCGTCGGCGAACACCGCGATCTGCGCATCGGAGAATGCATCTGGCAGATACTTCAAGGTGATGGACAGTTCCTCGCCCATCGGTGACGTGATCATGTTGAGCGGGTAGTGCGTGGAGTCGCTGACCTGCGCCTCGCGGATGTCGAGGCCGCCGGTCGCCGCCGCGTCGGTGGTCGACAGCGAGTCGGTATCCACCGGATAGGACTCGTGCACGGTCAAGGTGTCGAAGAGTTGCCCGACACCGGCCAGCGCGGTCAGTTCCGGAAGGCCCAGGTGCTGGTGGTCGAGCACACTGATCTTGGCGTCCTGCAGCCCGGCCAGCACCTCCCCGACCGATGCGGACGGGTCGACGTCGACGACCGCGGGCAGGGTGTTGATGAACAGTCCGACCATCGTCTCGACCCCGTCGAGGTCGGCCGGGCGTCCCGAGACTGTCTCGCCGAAGGTGACGATCCGGTTGCCGGTGAGGCGCGACACGAGCAGCGCCCAGGCGAACTGCAGCACCGTGGCCATGGTGGCGCCGTGGGACCGCGCGAGGCGCTCGAGTGCGGCGGTCAGCTCGGCATCGACCACAACCGCATGGTTGCGCGGCAATGACTCCCTGGTCGCCTCGACGCCGGGTGCCACCAGGGTGGCGCCCTCGACGGGCGCGAGAACTCGTCGCCACGCATCCCGGCCGGCGGCATCGTCAGCTGTCGCGAGGCGGAGCAGGTGGTCGGCGAAATCACCGCCGCCGGAAGCGATCTGACCGGTGTAGGTGGCACCGGAGGCGTACAGGGCCAGCAAGTCGGCCAACACCAGCGGCCCCGACCAGCCGTCGAACAGGATGTGGTGGTTGGTGATCACCACACTCACCCCGACCGCATCCCGGACGAGGACCACGCGCAGCAGCGGCGGGCGCGCCAGATCGAACGGCTCCACGCGCTCGCGCGCGGTGTGTTCCTCGACCAGCCGACGCCGGTCCGCCTCGTCCACCGCACCGAGATCGACGGTGCGCCAAGGTACTTCCACAGTGTCGGGGATCACCGCGACCACGGCGCCGCTGTCGGTGCGCAGGTAGCCCGACCGCAGGACGCGGTGATGGGCGACGAGCGCCTGCACGGCGTCGCGCAGCCGCGCCTCGTCGACGTCCCCGCCGAGCCGCAGGACCGCCTGACTGACGTAGACGTCCACCGCGTCGGCGGCGTCGGTGAGCGCCGATTGCAGATACAGACCCTTCTGCAGGGGTGACAGCGGCCAGATCGCGGCACCCGGGTGCAGTTCGGTGATCCGGTCCAGATCCTCCTGCGTCACCGACGTACCCGCGATATCCGAGGGTGACGGGCCGACGTCACCGTGGGCCACGACGTCGACGATTGCCGCGAGTTCCGCCGACCACCGTTGCGCGATACCGGCGACGTCGTCCTCGGTGAGGATGCCGTCGATGAACAGCAGATCGGCCGACAGTTCCCGGCCACTGCCGGTCTGCCGGGTACCGACGTTCACCGTCAGTACGTGCATCGCGGCCATCGCGCCCGACACCGTTGCGGGCAATGCCGGCGCATCCGGGTCCACCATGAAATCAACGACCAGGTCCTCGGTCGCGCCGGCGCGACCACCCGCGCCGAAGAAGTTGAAACCGATCGACGGCAGTGCGCGGCCGGCCAGGCGTTCGTCCCCACCGAAGCGCAACGCGCCGAACCCGACCCCGCGGTCGGGTTGTCCCAGTCGTTGCTCCTTTGCCGCCTTCACCGCGTGCACCACGTCAATGCCCGGGTCGAGCGCCATCGGAGCGATGGTGGTGAACCAGCCGACCGTGCGGGACAGGTCGGCGTGGCGCGGGGGGTCGCCCTGCGCGACGAGCTCTTCGTAACGGCCGTGCCCCTCGAGCAGCACGCCGATCGGCGATTCGTCGGCGATACCCACCGAGTGCTGCCAGGACCGCACGGCACGGGCCAGCGCGGCCAGAAGCGCGTCGTTGACGTGGCCGCCGAAGGCCTCGGGCACCACCGTGACCAGCGCCTCGGTCACCTCTGCGTCGACCCGATGCCGTACCGAGCGCAGCGTCGAGAACCGATCCCGGGTCCGGTCGAACGAGGCGCCGAACCCAGTGGGCTCACCCAACCGGGCCGACCAGTACGCGACCTCGTCGGCCCGGTCGTCGGCCTGCTCGCTCATCGCGGCATGCCAGGCCTGTGCCGAGGTCACCTCGGGCCGCACCTGCAGCTCACTGCCCGACTGCAGTTGCCCCCACACGGTGATGATGTCCTCGATCAGGATGGGCCACGACACCGCATCGACCCCAAGATGATGGACGGCGAGCACCAGCCGTGCGGTGTCGGCGGCCGACACCAGCACCGCGGAGACCAGGACGCCTGCGGACGGATCGAGACGGGCCAGCGCGTCGGCGTGCGCGGTCTCGATCGCCGACTGCAGCTCCACCGATCCGTCGGTCGCCGGGGTGGATGTCGTGCGCACCACCGGACGCGATCCCACACCCGCGGTCGAGGTCCAGTGACCGTCGACCTCGGTCAGCCGCGCCGAGAGCATCGGGTGGGCATCGACGACGACCGACAACACACGCATCACGTCGTCGGCGGTGAGACGCTCCGGCGCGATCAGTACGATCGCCTGCGAGAAGTCCGCGAAGTCGGCTGCGGTGTCAGAGGATTCGAGCATCCACGACACGACCGGCGACAGCGCGATATCGCCGACCCCGCCGTGTGGGTCGGCCAGCAAGGGCAGGCGCTCGCCGCCCTCGGCGACCGCCTGTGCCATCGCGCGGACCGTCTTGTGCTCGAAGATGTCGCGCGGTGAAAGCGACAACCCGGCCGACCGCGCGGCCGACGACAACTGGATCGAGGTGATCGAGTCACCGCCCAACGCGAAGAAGGACTCGGTGACACTGACCCGATCGACGCCGAGCACACCGGCCACCACCTGCGCCAATCGCTCTTCCAGCGATGACCCGGGAGCGACGTAGTCCGTTGTATCGGTGTCGATCTGCGGGTCCGGGAGGGCGCGTTTGTCGAGCTTCCCGGCCGGCGTCAACGGCAACGAGTCGAGGATCTGGAGGCTGGCCGGCACCATGTGCGCCGGCAGACGTTCGGCGATGAAGCCACGCAGCGCGGCGACGTCGACGCCGGGATCCGTGGCAGCCGGGTCGGCCACCACGTACCCGGCCAGTGCCGAGGCCACCGAACCGCCCACGCCGATCACAACCGCCGAGGACACCGCCGGATGCGACGCCAGGACCGCCTCGATCTCGCCGAGTTCGATGCGCAGGCCGCGGAGCTTGACCTGATCGTCACTGCGGCCGACGTATTCCAGCACCAGATCACCGGATTCGTCGCGGCTCCACCGGACCACGTCGCCGGTGCGGTACATGCGCTCGCCGGGCGCGCCGTAGGGATCGGCGACGAACCGCTCGGCGGTGAGCCGGCGTCGGTCGAGGTAACCACGTGCGAGGGCCACCCCACCGGCGTACAGATCGCCCGCCACGCCGACGGGCACGGCGTGCAGCCGTTCGTCGAGCACCATCAGTCCCACACCGTCGACCGGGCCACCGATGTGCACCGGCCGGCCGGCCCGCAGCGGAGCACTCATCGCCACCGCCACCGACGCCTCGGTGGGGCCGTACGCATTGAAGAACCGCAGTCGGTCAGACCACCGGTCCACCAGGGACTGCGAGACCGCCTCGCCGCCCGACATCAACACCTGCAGGCCGGGAACCGACCCGGGTTCCAGCGTGGAGAGCACCGTCGGGGTCAGGAAGACATGGGTGAGTCGTTGCTCGGTGATGAACGCCGCCAGCATGTCCCCACCGAGTACGCCGTCGGGCCGGTAGATCAGCGCACCACCGGCCACCGACGCCAGCAACCACTCGAGGATGGAGGCGTCGAAACTCGGGGAGGCGAAGCCCAGGATGCGCGACGACGGCCCGGTACCGAAACGGACGACCTCGGCGGTGGCGAAGTTGTGGATGCCGCGATAGGTGACCGACACCCCCTTGGGTACGCCGGTGGACCCGGAGGTGTAGATGACGTAGGCCGTGGCGTCGAGATGCCGCGCGGCCGACAGTTCGTCGGCACGCAGCGGCGCGGAGTCGAGAGTGTCGAGAACCCCTGCGGCACCGAGCTGTTCGACGGTGGACCACTCGGGACCGGCCGGCAGCCGATCGTGCACCCGCGCCGTGGTCAGGCCGATGCGCACCTGCGAGTCGGTCAGCATGTGTTCGATGCGCTCGGCCGGGTAGTCGGGGTCGATCGGCAGATAGCCGGCGCCGGTCTTGGCCACCGCCCACATCGCGACCAGCAGTTCGGCGGAACGTCCGACGGCGAGCGCCACCAGCGACTCGGTCCCGACGCCACGCGAGATCAGCCAGCGGGCCAGTTGATTCGAGCGTTCGTCGAGTTGTGCGTAGGTCAGCGCGGCGCCGGTGTCATCGGTTACCGCCGGACGCTGCGGATGGCGAGCGGCAACCTCTGCGAACACCTCCGCGAGATGCCGCGCCGGCGCGCCCACCGCTCCGGCGACCGGAAGCAGCGCCGCCGCCTCGTCCTCACCGAGCAGCGCGACATCTCCCACGGCCACAGCGGGGTCGGCGGTGAGCTGATCGAGGATCCGGACGAACTGGGCGGCCATGTGGTCGGCGGTGTCGGCATCGAACAGGTCGACCGCGTAGATCAAGGTGCCCTGCCAGCGATCGCCGGCATCGGTGACACCGACGGTGAGGTCGACTTTCGCCGGGATCTCCTCGACCGGAACCGAACTCACCGCCACACCCGCGACATCGTCGGCGAGGACACCGGTGGAGAACTCGGCGAGCACGGACTGGTCGAACGACAGCAGCACCTGGGTCAGCGGCGCGAAGGACTCCGACCGAACCGGTTGCAGGTGTTCGACGACCGTCTCGAACGGCACGTCGGCATGCGCGAAGGCCTCCAGGTCCGTGGCACGCACCGAATCGAGCAGTTCGGCGAACGACATCGACGAGTCGATCTGCGAGCGCAACACCAAGGTGTTGACGAACATCCCCACCAGCGGGTCGAGGACGCGTTGGCCGCGACCGGCTATCGGTGTGCCGACGGCGATGTCGTCCGACGCCGACAGCCGCGCCAACAACACGGCGAGACCGGCGTGCACCACCATGAACGGGGTCACACCGTACTCGCGGGAGATCACGCCGATCCGGTCCACGACCCAGCCGGGAACCTCGAATCCAACTTGCGCGCCGTGCTGGGTGGCCACCACCGGCCGCGGCCGGTCGGTCGGCAACTCCAGGACGTCAGGGAGTCCGCGCAGTTGGGTGTCCCAGTACGACAACTGCCGTGCGACCACCGAGTCCACATCGTCGGCGGAACCGAGGACCTCGTGCTGCCAGATCGCGAAGTCGGCGAACTGGACATCGAGGGGGACGAACTCCGGTTCGACCGTGGCCACGCGCGCCGCATAGGCGGTCACCAGGTCTGCCACCAGTGGCCCCATCGACTCGCCGTCGGCGGCGATGTGATGGACCACGAGGCCGAAGACGAATTCGTCTTCGGCGACCTGCCACAGCCGCGCCCGCAACGACCACTGCTCGGTGACGTCGAACCCGGCGCCGATCGCGGCCGCGAGATCGGCCTGCGATCTCACGATCGCCCAGTCCAGCCGATCGGTCACCTCGTCGGCCGGCGAGATGACCTGCACCGGCACGCCGTCAACCGTGGGGAACACGGTGCGCAGAACCTCGTGACGGATCACCACGTCGGTCAGCGCGACACGTAGTGCGTCGGCATCGACCGGCCCGGTCAACCGCAGCAGCATCGGGATGTTGTACGTCGACGCCGCCGTGTCGAACTGGTTGATGAACCACATCCGCAGCTGCGCGAACGACAACGGAATCCGTTGCGGCCTAGGCTCTACGGCCAGCACCGGGGCTACGCCCACGCTACGGCCACCGATCGTCTCGGCCAATCCGCGCACCGAGGGCATGTCGAACACATCACGCACCGAGAGTTCGACGTTGAACGCCTCGCCGGCGCGGCCGACGATACGCGCGGCCGCCAGGGAGTTTCCGCCGAGATCGAAGATGGACTCGGCGACACTGATCCGCTCGAGCCCCAGCACGTCGGCAGCGATCTCGGCGAGGATCTTCTCGGTCTCCGTACTCGGCGCGACATACTCTGCGGCGCCGGTGATCTGCGGTTCCGGCAGTCCCCGCCGGTCGAGTTTGCCGTTGACCGTCAACGGCAACTGGTCGAGCACCATCACGACGTCGGGCACCATGTAGCCGGGCAGCGACGCCGCCGCCGCGATCCGCACATCCGACGGTGTGGCGGCGTCGTCCGCCTCGAGTACGACATAGCCGACCAACAGCTCGTCGCCGTTGTCGCGACGTTTCACCGCGACTGCGGCGGCATCGACTCCGTCGGTGCTCAACAGCGCGGTCTCGACCTCGCCGAGCTCGATCCGGAAGCCACGGAGTTTGACCTGCGCGTCGGAGCGGCCCAGATACTCGAGGGTTCCGTCGCGGGAGATCGCCAGATCGCCGGACCGGTACATCCGGGATCCGTCTGCGGCGAACGGATCGGCCACGAACCGGATCGATGACAGACCGGGACGGCCGAGGTAGCCACGGGTGACCTGGGTGCCGCTCACATAGATCTCGCCGGGCACACCGTCGGGCACGGGCCGCAGACGATCGTCGAGCAGGTGGATCGTCAGGTTGGGCAGCCCGGTGCCGACATCGGAGCCCTTGGCTGTCTCCACGAAGTCGGGGTCCAAGGCCCGGAAAGTCGAGTGGACCGTCGTCTCGGTGATGCCGTACATGTTGACCAATACCGGCCCGACCCTGCCTTCACTGGCGAGACGGTCGGCGTACCACCGCTTGACCTGAGCGAAATCCAGTGCCTCACCGGCGAACACCATGTAGCGGACACTGTCGGCCAGGTCGTTGGGCGCACCTGGGCGGACGGCGGCGGCCAGCTGATAGTAGGCCGACGGGGTCTGGGAGACGACGGTCGCGGCTTCGGTGGTCAGCAGGCGGGCGAACTCATCGGGGCTGCGGGTGGTGAGGAAGTCCACGACCACCAGACGTCCGCCGAACAGCAGCGGACCCCACATCTCGAACACCGATACGTCAAAGGCATAGGAGTGGAACATCGTCCACACGTCGTTCTCGGTGAAGCCATAGTGCTGTTGCGCGGCCGCCATCAGCGCCACGACGCTGCGGTGTTCCACCACAACACCTTTGGGTCGACCGGTGGAGCCGGAGGTGAAGATCATATACGCGGCGGTGCGGTCGTCCACGACTGCGGGAAGCTCGGCCGCACCGGCGTGTGGGTGTTCGATCAGATCGGAGATGGTGTGCCGCGCAACGTCGAGGAAGCCCAGTGCTTGGCGACCGTCGTGATCGGTGATGACCAGTGTCGGGCCCGCATCCTCGACGATGAACGTCAGCCGGTCGGCCGGATGAGAGGTGTCCAGCGGCAGATAGGCTGCGCCGGCCTTGAGAATGCCCAGGATCGCGACCATGACGTCCACCGTGCGCGGCGTCGCCAGACCCACCACGGCACCCGCCGACACGCCGGCGGCCAGCAGTCCGGCTGCGACGCGGTCGGAACGATCGTCGAGTTCCCTGTAGGTCAGCGCACCGTCGTCGAGGTCGGTGACCGCGACCCGATCGGGGTGACGGTGCACCGCCGACCGGAAGATACCCGGTAGCGACTGCCAATCGGTGGTGCCGGCGATCGCACACGCGCGTTCCCGGATGCCGTCGGTGGCCGATCGGATCGCCGCCGCGATCCCCGCCGGATCGAGTCCGTCCTTGGGTATCAGAGCGGTGACGATGGCGCTGACCGCGGCCTCGGTGTCCATCCCGCGCGCCTCGAACACCGCGGCCGTCGCCGACACCCGCGTGAACAGGTCGGCGAAGGACACCTCGGCTCCGTTGGCGTCGAGCGCGACGGACTGCGGTGCGAGCTGCGCCGCGATGGTGATCAGGTCTCGCGTCGGTGGTCGTCTTCCCCATACAGCAGAAATGTCCACCGCGTCCACACCGATCCCTGTCACGTTCGTTCGCTGCCTTCCGACTCAGTGGAATCTGTCGCATGGTCGCCCTGGGCCACTACCCTCCCGGCACGTTCGCGCAACTCGTAGAGAACCGCGTCGAACTCTTCGGGTCCGGCCTCCGCGAGGCCGGGTATCAACGTCATCGCCGCCATCGTCAACGCCGAGTCCGCGTCGGGCGCAGTGGGACTCATCGCCTGCATCATGATGTCGAGATCACCGAAGCTCAGCGCGGGTGGCCCGGCGACCGCCAATGCGGCGGGGTCGGCGGCCGACGCCTGCGCCACGAGATCGGCGAGCGCCACCTCGGCCACGGTGTCGTCGACCGCGCTGGCGAGGAGCTCATCGTCGAGACGGATACTGACGTCGCCGACATGGAGGTCCGGATCAGTGGTGACCGAATCCAGCACCTGCACGTACCGTGCCGCCAGCCGCTCGATGGTACTCGGGTCGAACAGGTCTGTGGCGTAGAGGAATTGCGCCCGCATCCCGCCACCGCGACTGTCGCGCTCAGGGTCGTTGGGGAACAGGGTCAGCTGCAGATCCACCTTCGCCGAGGTCAGTTCCTCCCCGATGGGTGCGACCGTCAACCGGTCGAACTGCAGGGTGGGGAATTCGACGTCCTGGAAGGCCAACATCACCTGATAGATCGGGTTGTACGACGTCGGAGGCTTGGGTAGAGCGCGCGCCACGATGTTGTCGAAGGCCACGTCGGTGTGCGACATGTCGGCGAGGTCCTCGTTGCGGACTCGCGCCAGCAGGTCCACGAAGGGCTCGGACGGGTCGATGCGGGTACGCAGCGCCAGGGTGTTGACGAACATACCCACCACGTCGTCGAGGCTCTGCTCGCCGCGGCCCGCGAACGGCGTACCGATCACCAGGTCGGTGGCACCCGACATCCGGTTCAGCAACACCGCGAAGGCAGCGTGGATCACCATGAATGATGTCGTATGGTGTTGGCGCGCAACTATTTCGAGCTGCGCAACCACCGCGGCGGGGATTTCCAGGTCAACCGCAGCGCCACGGAAGGTGGGCGACTTCGGCCGCGGGTGGTCATGCGGCAGATCCAGTCGCTCCGGGACACCGGCCAGGCGATCATCCCAATAGGCCAGCTGACGCTCTTCCTCGGTGGTGCCCTCGCCATCGGTCACCGCGAGGCGTTCCGACAGCCACAGGCTGAAGTCGGCGTACTGCACCGGAAGCGGCTTCCACGCGGGTTCGGCCCCGGTGTTGCGTGCCGCGTACGCCGTCATCAGATCGCGCGCCAGCGGCGACATCGACGCACCGTCGGCGCTGATGTGGTGGATGACGAAGACCAGAATGTGCTCGGTGGTCGACAACCGCAGCAACACCGCACGTACCGGCGGCCGGGTGGTGATGTCGAATCCTTCGCCGGTCACCTCACCGATGGCATCCTCCAGCGCGGACCCCACCTCCCGGACCTGCACCGTCAGCTCGCTCTCGACGACATCGGCGGGCAGGATCACCTGGATCGGCTCCCCGTTGATCATCGGGTAGGTGGTGCGCAGCGACTCGTGGCGGCGCACCAGGTCGGCGGTGGCCAGCTGTAATGCAGCGACGTCGAGATCACCGGTCAACCGCAACGCCATCGCGACGTTGTAGGCCGCCGATCCCGGGTTGGCGCGGTTGATCAACCACAGCCCGCGCTGCATCCCCGACACACGAACCAGCTCGGCACGACTGCGGGCCAGCAACGGTGGCGCCCCGTGACCGGTTGGGCTCGCCGCCAACGCCTGTGCCAGCGTTGCGACGGTGGGACGTTCGAACAGCAACTTCACCGGCACCGGCCGGTCGAGCAGGGCCGACAGCCGCGAGGTGACCTTGGTCGCCGACAACGAGCTGCCGCCGAGGTCGAAGAAGTCGGCGTCCGCACTGATCCGATCCTGCCCGAGCACCTGCCCGAAGATACCCGCGACCACGGTCTCCATCTGCGAGCTCGGTGCGCGATACCCGATCGTGGCGGAGAAGTCCACCGGCGGTAGCGATCTGCGGTCGATCTTGCCCGATGTGGTAAGCCGGAACTCCGAGACGACCACCAGCGAATGCGGCACCATGTAGGCGGGCAGGTGCACTGCCGCCTGCTCCAGGATGCGCTTGGGGTCCGCCGCCGCCCCGTCGACCAGACGCGCGTAGGCGACCAGCACGTCGTCGCCGCCGGGCCCCGGCACTCCCAGGCTGATGACCTCGCTGACCATGGGATGCCGCGCGATGGCGGCATCGACCTCGCCTGGCTCGATCCGCAGGCCGCGGATCTTCAGCTGGAAGTCGGTGCGTCCCACGTACCGTAGCGCGCCGGACGTGGTGCGGACCACCCGGTCACCGGTGCGGTACATGCGCTCGCCGTCACCGAACGGATTCGCCACGAACCGCGTCGCGGTCAGGTCTGGCCGACCGTGATACGCCTGCGCAAGCTGTATGCCCGACAGGTACAGCTCACCGGGGACCCCGGCGGGGACCGGCCGCAGCGCCGGATCCAGTACCAGCGCACCGACTCCGGGGACCGCGCGGCCGATGGTGACCTCGTCCCCCTCGTGCAGGGGTCCGGCAGCGGTCGCCCAGATGGTGACCTCGGTGGGGCCGTAGAGGTTGAAGAACGCGCGACCCGCGCGGGCCCATCGGCGCATCAGGTCCGGCGGGCAGGCCTCACCGACACTGATGACCCGCGACAGACTGGGCACCGCAGCCGGTTCCAGCGTCGCCAGCGCGGATGGTGTCATCACGGCGTGACTGACCTGATGAGTGTCGATGACCGTCGCGAGTTCGTCGCCGCCATAGACGCCGTTGGGGCTCACCACGAGTTCGGCGCCGGTGCACATCGCCATCAGGATCTCGAAGATCGAGGCGTCGAAGCTCGGCGACGCGACATGAAGCACCCGAGACCGCTGATCCAGTCGCAGGATCTTCTTCTGATTGGCCACCACCGTGGCCAGGCCGCGATGACTCAACGCGGCGGCCTTTGGCTTACCGGTGGAACCGGAGGTGTAGATCAGATACGCCAGGTCATCGAGGACCGGCGGCCGGATCAGTTCGTCGGTGCGCACCCGCGCGCCGCTGTGTCCGGCGAGCTGCAGCTCCATGGTCTCGTCGTCGATCGACAGCCACTCGACCCCGTCGGGGGCCTTGCGGGACACCTCGAGGACCGTCAGCCCCAGCGCGGCCTCGCTGTCGGCGAGGATCTCCGCGAGCCGGCCGGCGGGATGAGCCGGGTCGATGTTCACAAACGCCGCACCGGATTTGGCGACCGCCAGCATGGCCATCACCGACTGGTGTGAACGGGGGATGCACAGGGCAACAACATCACCCGGACCGAGTCCACGGGAGATCAGCTCGCGGGCGAGTTGGTTGGTGCCGGCCTCCAGGGTGGACCAGGTGATCGTACCGGCGCCGCTGATCGCGACACCAGAGGGATTGGCCTGGACCACACCGTTGAACAGCAGATCCCGCAACGTCTCGGGGATCGCCGGAGTCTTCGGACGCTCGGTGAGTGCGGCGAACTCCGCGCCGGCCACCAGGTCGATGGTGCCGACCCGCCTGGTGGGGGCCGCGACCATCGCACGCAGCACCGTGACCAGCTGATCGGCGACCCGCTCGATGGTCCGCTGGTCGAAGAGGTCAGCGGCATAGGCGAGTTCGACGTCCAGACCGGCGTCGCGGACCTGATCGGTGACGGTGATCGACAGATCGTACTTGGCCGACTGCACACGGGCGTCGAGCATCTCCGCCGAGTCGGCCCATTCCTCGAGCGCGCGGGCCTGACCCGGATGCATGGTGAGAGAGACCTGGAACAGCGGGGTGTGGGCAGCCGACCGCTCCGGCGCCACGGCCTCGACGACCCGCTCGAACGGGATCGTCGCGTGCCGCATCGCGCGGGTGCGGGTGGTGTGCGCACGATCGAGCAATTCGGCGGTGGTGTCTCCTGGTGCGATCGCGGTACGCAGCACCACCGTGTTGACGAACATGCCGACGAGATCGCTGGTCTCGGGTTCGTCGCGTCCGGCGACGGCAGTACCGATCGCGACCTCGTCCACCTCGGCCCACCGTGCCAGCAGGATGGCAAATGCCGTGTGCAGCACCGAAAACGGGGTGACGTTGTGGTCACGTGCCAGCGCGCGGACGCCGGCAACCAGATCGGGCTCGATGGTGATGTCCACGTATCCACCGCTGCCGGTGGCCACATGCGGGCGCGGATGGTCGGTGGGCAGCGGCAGGAAACCGGGCAGACCGGCCAGTTCCTGCTCCCAGAAGGCCAGCCCGTCGATCGCGACCTCGGTCGGCTCATCGGGGGCGCCGAGCAGGCGGTGTTGCCACATCGCGAAGTCTGCGTACTGGACATCCAGCGGCGGCAGCGGGTTGTCGACGCCGTCGCGCCGGGCGGTGTAGGCGACGAACAGGTCTCGGATCAGCGGCACGAGGGAAAAGCCGTCACCGGCGATGTGATGCAGCACCACCACCACGACATATCCCGAGCCGTCACGCAGAATCCTTGCCCGGAAGGGGATCTCGTGTGCGAGGTCGAATCCACGAGCCGCCTCGGCGCCGATCACCTCATCGAGGCGGCCATCGACGTCGACCACCTCGGTGTCCACCGATGTCGACGCCTCGGCGGCATCCAGAATCTCCTGAATCGGTTCCCCACCATGGGATCCGAACCGGGTGCGCAGGGTCTCGTGGCGCTGGATGAGGTCGCCGAGCGCCTGCTGCAGGGCCGCGACATCGACGTCGGCGCCGAGCCGTACCGCGCCCGGCATGTTGTAGGTACCGGCACCCGGATCCATCCGGTTGACGAACCACAGTCGCGTCTGCGAGTGCGACAGCGGAATGATCTGCGGGCGTGGGTCGACACGGGTGAGCGCCGGCCGGCCGTCGGCCCCGCCCGATCGAGAACGTTCGGCGATCTCACCGACGTCCACCGAGGTGAACACGTCGGTGAGATCGACCCGGACGTTGTGCTCCACTCGCGCTCGCGACACCAGGCGGGCGGCCATCAATGAGTCACCGCCGAGCGCGAAGATGTTGTCACGCAAACCGATTCGCTCCACCCCGAGCAGCTCGGAGATCAGCGAGGCCAGCGTCATCTCGACCGGTGTGCGCGGCGCCTCGTAACCGACGACCGGGGTGAGATCGGGAGCCGGCAGACTCTTTCGATCGAGTTTGCCCGCGGTACCCACCGGGAACTGGTCGAGCAGCACGGCCGCCGACGGCACCATGTGCGAGGGCAGATGGCGGCGACACCACGACAGCGCCGCAGCCTCGGTCACCGAGTCGTCGTCGGATCGCAGGTAGGCCACCAGTACGGGGCTGGGACCCAGGTCGGTACGGGGTACCACCGCGGTGGCGTCCACACCTGGCATCGCGTCGAGCACCGCTTCGATCTCACCGGGTTCGATCCGCTGGCCACGGATCTTCACCTGGAAATCGGTGCGCCCCAGGTATTGCAGCTCGCCGGCCGCATCCCAGCGCACGAGGTCGCCGGTACGGTACATGCGCGAGCCCGCGCCACCGAAGGGGTCGGCGACGAACCGGTCGGAGGTCAGATCGCTACGCCCCAGGTAGCCGTCGGCCAACTGGCAGCCGGCGAGATACAGTTCTCCTGCCACACCGGTGGGCACCGGACGTAGCCGGGTGTCGAGGACGTAGGTGTCGGTGTTGGCCACCGGCCGACCGATCGGCACCGGACCGTCGTCGGCCACCACGCGGTGCTCGGTGACGTCGACCGCGGCCTCGGTTGGGCCGTACAGGTTCACCAGTTCGGCGGTGGAGCCGTCGATCACCCGATCGGCCAGCAGCCGCGGCAACGCCTCACCGGAGGTGAACACACGGCGCACGGTGGCCGGCAGCAGGGTCTCGTGGCCCTCGTTCTGCAACACCTCGGTGTACACGTCCAGCATCGACGGAACGAAGTGCGCGACGTTGACCTCACGTCGGGTGATCAGGTCCAGCAGGTATTCGGGATCGCGATGTCCGTCCGGGCGGGCGATCACCATCCGCGCGCCTTCGGCCAACGGCCACAGCAGTTCCCACACCGAGACGTCGAAGGTGAAGGGGGTCTTGTACAGCACCCGATCCGCCTCGGAGAGCGGATAGTTCGCCTGCATCCAGGCGAGCCGGTTGAGGACCGCCGAGTGCGACACCTGCACACCCTTCGGCGTACCCGTCGAACCCGAGGTGAACAACACATAGGCGGCCTCGTCGCGCCCGCCGACCGCAGCGACGGCGGGCGGTTGCGCGGCCGCGGCATCACGGGCCACCGCATCGACGCCGATCGCGGAGAGCAGCGCGGCATCGATCACCACCGGAGCCGACACCGCATCCACGATGAGTCGTCGCCGCTCGTCGGGCTGGGTGGGATCGACCGGCACATAGGCGGCCCCCACCGTGAGCACAGCGTAGATCGCCGCCACCTGCCCCGGGCCGCGGCCCACCGACACGACCACGCGGTCGCCGCGTCCGACGCCCTCGGCGAGCAGATGCGCGGTGATCACCGCACGTAACTGGTCGAATTCGGCATACGTCCACTGCCGATCGTCGAACTCGACCGCGATGCGGTCCCCGTGATCGCGGACCTGACGCTCGAATGAGGTCAGCAGATGATCAACCGATTCCGGCAGCGCGAGCGCGGGCCCCTTGCCCAGCGCCAGCATCTCCGCACGTTCGTCGTCCATCAGCAGATCGACGTCGGCCACCAGGGTGTCGAGACCGGCGAACACCCGTCCGAGGAACACCAGGAACCGCTCGAGATGACCGCGCAACTCGTCCTCGGTGTACAGATGCGGATTGCCGTGGAAGTCGACGACCAGGCGTGCGCCGGGGCTGGCCTGGTACACGTTGAGGCGCAGATCCTCCAGGATGCCCGAGCTGAGGATCTGGTATTCGACGTCGGCACCGACCATCTCGATCGGCTTGTCGAAGAACATCAGATTGACGATAGGTCCGAAGGACGCCGTGTTGGCATCGGCCAGCCCGGCATCGATGCGGATGTCCTCGAACCGATATCGCTGATGGCGCAGGGCGCCGGTCAGTTCGAGCTGGCTCTGCTCGATGAGGTCGCGCATCGTCAGCCGGGACACGTCGCGGGCGCGGATCGGCAGCATGTTGGCCAGCATCCCGGCGGCATTCTTGATCTTCGCCGTGGCGCGGCCGGTCACCGGAAGGCTGAGAACCACATCGTCGGTGCCGGCCATCCGCGCGAGATAGGCCGAGAAACCGGCCGTCAGCAGGACGGCGGCCGAGGTGTTGAGTTCGGTGGCCACGCGGTCGAGCTGATCCTGGGCAGCAACGCTCATCTGGGCGCCGGCAACCAGATTGCGTGGCGACAGCGTGGCGGCGGCGGACTGCTGCGCCAGCGTGACCCGCTCGGGCAGATCCGCGACCCGGTCCACCCAGTGCGCCCGATCGGCGGCGCGACGAGTGCCCTCGCGGTACTTGATGTCGTCGGCGACGAGGTCGGCGAGGCTTGCGCCCGCCTTCGGCGCGTACTCGTCGCCCGCAAGCTCCGCGTTGTACCGGTTGACGACGTCGAGGACCGACATGAGTCCGGCATATCCGTCGAGTGCGATGTGGTGGGCCCGCACGTACCAGAACGACCGATCATCCGCGACGCGGATCAGCGTTGACACCACCAGCCGGTCACCGCGCAGATCCATTTGTCGTTGATAATCGTCATTCATCCATTGGTGCGCGGCGGCGACCGGATCGGGTTGATCGCGAAAATCGAGAAAATCGAGATCATTGTCGATCTGTTGATCGACAATCTGCATCGGGACGCCGTTGACCTCGACGATCCGGGTGAATGCGGACTCCCGGGCGCGACCGCTCTCCACCGTGACCCGACGGAACAGCTCGCGGTCGAGTTCCCGGCCGGCGTCGCGGATGTCGAGGTACTGAGCAACGGTAACGGAATAGTCGGCGGAGAGGTTCTCCGCGAACCACATCCCGCGCTGAGCAGCGGTGAGTTCGAGAGGGGTCGCTTCCGTGCCGTCGGCATCACGCGCAGTATGTGCTGACCCCATCGCCTCTCTCTTCCAGTTCGTCGGCCAGCCTGATCCAGCGACTCATCGGCAAGCCCGGTCGTACGTCGATCGATGTGTCCACCGCAACGACCGTTGTGGGCTGTCTGTTCCGCGGAAACGGTGTTCCCTCGCAACAGTGTGCGTCATTATCCACCCTTCAATTCCTACTTCACCATGATTCGGTTGAATGGATGAGCCCAGACCGAACCACCTGAATTGCCGGTAAACGACAAGCTCACAGATGGATTTCGTATCCGGACGCCAGATCGTTACGCGCGGCCCCGGCGCGTCGTCCAAACGTAGGAACCGTACCTGCCCGAAAGTAATGTTTTGGTATCCCCCGACGACAATGTCGCAGGGCGTGTCGATTGTTTGGGTACCATCGCCCACAGCAACCGGCCGTGTGCTCCGGCAACCGACGTGGCCCGAGAGGAGTAGTCGATGGCCGAGCCGTCCCACAGGTCCACGACCTCGGCGACGCCCCGTTCACCCGTCGATGTCGGTCGGGACGCCGATCTGCTGACCTCTCGTGACCTCGAGATCACTCGTGCACGGACCAACGGCAACGCAGGCGATTCCGATGGCTCGGGCCCGTCGGACCAGGGCGTTGCGCCCGCAGCCCGCCACCGCCGGGCACGGCACGCGAAAGTGACCGGCGACGATTCGCCGACCGTCGCCTTTCCGGCGCTGACCCCGGCCGCCACGCCTGCACCCGAGGCCACCGACAGCCCCCGGCCCACCGTCGATGCCCCTACCGCCGACCCGGCCACCCGGGACGGTTCGATCGCCGACGGTCCGGTGGACCAGGTCGCGCCAGACGTCGCCGATGGATGGCGAATCCTCACCCCGCCGGGTGATACTTCCCACATCGCCGACATGAGCGATCCCGCCGTCAGCGATCCCGCCGTCAGCGACACCGGCCTCCTCGATGAAAACCGCGCCGAGCGCGCCCCGATCGCTGCGCCGTCCGTGCCGGAGCCGGCACGACGGTCCGAGGCCGCGCACCGGGCCGCGTCCCCGTCAGCGACCGAACCCGACACCGCAGCCGAATCCGATTCCCTCGATCTCACGCCGGCCGCTCCCGCCGCGATCGAGGTGACCGGTCTGCACAAGCGGTTCGGCGCGAACGTGGCCGTCGAATCGGTGAGTTTTTCGGTCGCCAAGGGTTCGATCCTCGCGCTCCTCGGCCCCAACGGGGCAGGCAAGACCACGACCGTCAACATGCTGTGCACACTGCTCAAACCAGATGGCGGTACCGCGACGGTGGCCGGCCATGACGTGGTGTCCGACGCTGCGGGCGTGCGACGCTCGATCATGTTGACCGGACAGTTCGCTGCACTGGACGAAGCGCTGTCCGGCCGCGACAACCTCATCCTGTTCGGACGGCTGATGGGGCTGTCCAAATCCGCGGCACGCGTCCGCGCCGACGAATTGCTCACATCCTTCGACCTCACCCGAGCCGCCGGCCGCCGGGTCGGTGAGTATTCCGGTGGTATGCGGCGTCGCATCGACATCGCGTGCGGCCTGGTCACCCAGCCCGAGGTTGTCTTCCTCGACGAGCCGACCACCGGTTTGGACCCGCGCAGCCGCCAGGAGGTGTGGAAACTCGTCGAGTCGCTGCGCGACCAGGGCGTCACCACGCTACTGACCACCCAATACCTGGAAGAGGCCGATACGCTCTCCGACCACATCGTGGTGATCGACCGCGGTCGTGTCATCGCATCGGGTACGGCCGACGAGCTCAAGGCCGCTACCGGTGCCTCGCATTACGACGTCACGCCGGCCGACCCGGAGGACCTGCCACGGTTGCGCGATTGCCTCGGTGACCTGCTCACCGATTCCCCCAGCGACCCAACGTCCCCACGTGGCCCAGCGTCCCCTAATGGCGGAGCCGACGGCGAATCGTCGGCCTCGGTCGCGGTGCCCGCACCGGACGGCGCGGACACCCTCGTCGAGATCGTGCAACGCACCACCGGGGCGGGGATCCGGCTCTCGGATGTCGCACTGCGCCGCCCCAGTCTCGACGAGGTCTTCCTCGCGTTGACCGATCCCAGCGCGCCGAGTTCCAACCCGGCTGCCGAACCCGCGGACGATCCGGCGTGACCTCCACCCCAGCCGCTCGGACCGCAGTGCACACCGCGCGGGCGAACACCGCTCGGGTCGACCCGGCCGGAGTCGGGCGTGCGGGTGCGACGGACACCGTCGCGACGCCGACGGTGATCACCCGCCCGCGGACTCACGCCACCGCCCAGTGGTGGGCCCTGACGATCCGCGGGTTGCGCGCGATCTTCCGCAATGGGGAGATCATCTTCGCCTTCGCCGCGCCGGTGCTGCTGGCGATCTGCTTCTACCTGCCACTGCGGTCGATCATGGACGCCGATCCCGACATGGATTACGCCGCGTTCCTGATGCCGATCATCTCGCTGCAATCGGTGAGCTTCGTGGCGTCCTCGGCGGCGATGCGCGCCTCCGTGGACACCACCAAGGGCATCAACACCCGGTTCCGGACGATGCCGATGCCGGTCGCGATCCCGACGCTCGCCCGGTTCGGCACCAACGGGGCTCTGCTGGTGATCTCGGTCATCTGCGCGGCGGTCACCAGCTTGGTGATGGGCTGGCGACCGGCGGGTTCGGTACTCGAGACGGTGGGACTGTTCGCGGTGGTGCTTGCCGTGGGGCTGCTGATCGCCATCCTCGCCGACGCCCTGGGTCTGTTGTCGAACAGCCCCGAGGCGACCAGTCAGGCGCTGTCCCTGCCGATCCTCGTCCTCGGCCTGCTGTCCACCGGCTTCGTCCCCGAGGACCAGTTCCCGGAGTGGATACAGCCGTTCGTCCGCAACCAGCCGATCTCGCAGTTCGCGACGTCGATGCGAGCGCTGAGCGACGGCACGGTCACCCTCGAGATCCTGACTCCCACGATCTGGTGGTGCGTGGGACTCGGGATCGCCGGGGTGTTCCTGACCGGACTCGGCATCCGGAAGGCTGTGCGATGACCGCCGTGCCCGCCCGGACAGCCGGTGCCGCGCCCACCCCCGCCGTCGCGCCCCACACCACCCCGGTGCAGGACCAGACCAGCGCGGAGCAGGACCGGGCCGCGTCTGCGCAGAAGGCGCCACCGGTCGCCACCCCCGGCGAGGGCACGATCCGCGCCTGGTTCACCCAGAGCGGGGTGCTGTCGTGGCGTCAGCTGTCGGTGATGGTGCACGACAAGGCGACATTCCTGCAGTTGGTGCTGGTCCCCATCCTGACCCTGCTGATGTTCAAGGTCGTCCTCGGTGATGCCATCGGCAGCGCGACCGGCCAGGACAGCACCTACGGCACCGTTCCGTTGGTCATCCTGGTGAGCGCGATGTTCGGATCGGTCGCCGCGGGCATCCGACTCAATCAGGAGCGTGGCACCGGTCTGCTGTCGCGGCTGTACGTGCTGCCCATCAACCGCGCGGCCGATCTGACCTCGCGACTGCTCAGCGAGATGTTCCGGATCGTGCTCGTCACGGCGCTACTGATCGTGGTCGGTTCGTTCATCGGGTTCGACATCACCGGCGGGTTCGGTGCCATAGCCGGAATCTTCGGGGTGACGCTGATGTTCGGCGTCGCCTACGCCACACTGGTCCTGGCACTCGCGGTCAGTGCCGCTCCATCGGCCCCGCTCGTGCCGCTGCTGTCGCTGGTGTCGAGCGTGCTGATGTTCTTCAATTCGGGGTTCTCCCCCATCGACGCCTACCCCGGCTGGCTCCAACCGATCGTGGAGAACCAGCCGATGACGCCCACGATCGAGGTGATGCGTTCGTTGGCGGCCGGCGGTCCGATCGCCGAGAACCTGATCAAGGTGACGATCTGGACCGTCGGGATCATCGCCGTGTGTGTGTACCCGGCCCTGCGCGGCTACCGAAAGGCGGCGACCGCGCGGTGACGCCGGCGCGGTTTCCGACGCCGGGTCGCCCGGCCCACCGATCGCATCAGCCGATGGCGCGAAGACCGCCGAAACCTTCGTCGAGGTCACGCGCCAGCCAATCGAGCACCTGACGCACGGTGTGTACCACCGCCATCGGTTCGCCGAGTCGGCCGATGCGGGGCAGACAGTGCAGGATCGCCGCAGCGATCGTGGAGCCCACCCCGAGCCCGTTGAGGTCGGACACCCGGCCGTAGCGAACCAGTGCACCGGCGAGCTCGCGGTAGGTGGCGGACTCGCCATGCACCCGCACCGCTGTGAGCGTCGGGGTGACTTGAGCCCTGCGCGCGATCTCGTCACTGGTCGCACGCAAACGTGCGGCCTCCCACGGTCCGTATTCGCCGACCATGTCTCACCTGCTTCCGCAGCACCTGAGAACCACCGATTCCAGACCCGACCAGTTCCCTGTTGAGGAAATGATGACAGCTCACGCCCCGAATGTCACCGGGGCACGGTGGATTTCTACTGGTTTGGCTGCCCTTACCGGCGTGTCACTCGGCGGCGCGCTCGGCGCGGTCGGCCTCCATGGCGTCGATCAAGCTCTTCGGACGCAGATCGGTCCAGTTCTTCTCGACATACTCCAGACACGCCGCCCGGCTGTCCTCGCCGAACACCGCGGTCCAGCCTGCCGGGATGTCGGCGAAGGTCGGCCACAGCGAATGCTGGTTCTCGTCGTTCACCAGGACGTAGAAACGCCCGTTCTCGTCGTCGAACGGATTGGTCATCTGCTCTGTCGTTCCTCTCGTGTGGGTAGTGCATCCGTCGCCCTGGGCGCCCGCGGCAGGCGCGCCGCAACGTCCCCGGACCCGGATGGTGCGCATCGAGGTCAGTGGACCCGATGGTACCGGTGACGACAATCGGCCCAGACGCCCGCGTCGCCCCACGCGGGTGCACGTCATCGCCGCGCGCACGTGCCAGCTGTGCGCCTGGCGAGAACTCCGGGCGGCCGACCGGCCGTCTTCGGCCGGTCCTCCCACTGCCAGGCCGTAAGGTCGTCACCATGACGACCGACAAGACCGGGGCCGCGGTCACCGTCACCCACGAGCCTGACGTGCAGCGCTTCGAGATCGCGGTCGCCGACACCGCATCCGAACCGGCCCCGGCGGGATTCACCGCCTACCGCGATCGCGCTGACGGCGACAGTCGGCAACGGGTGTTCTTCCACACCGAGGTGGCCGAGGAGTTCGGAGGCCGCGGACTCGGCACGATCCTGATCCGACACGCCCTCGACCAGACCCGCGCCGAAGGCATCGTCATCGTCGGCGTGTGCCCGATGGTGGCGGCCTATCTCGGCAAACATCCCGAATATGCCGACGCCGCACGCAAGCCCACGCCGGACATCCTGAGGTGGCTCGACGCCGAACTCAGCTGAGGGTTCCCGGAAACACGCACACGGCGCCGTCGAACCGGCACTCGGTACGACTGACCCCGGTGCTGGAGTTCACCACCACCGATGCGATCACCTCGCGTCCCGGCGGGAGCACCCGGGCGGTGATCTGACCGTCGCGAGCTGCTCGGAGCTCGGCGACCAGCAGCCGCCGCAGTCGGCGGGCGGTCTCCGTATCGCCGCGCGCGTCCAGCGCCCCGTCGTCGAGCAGCAGTACCGTCACTCCGCGCCGCCGCGCCTGCCACGCGGCGCTGCGCACCTCCTCGGACTCCCAGGCCCGCGCCCGGATGCCGTCACGCAGTTGTGCCTCGGTCAGCCGGGCGTCGATCACCTCGTCCGGGCCGAAGGCATGCCGGTCGACCATCCGCTGCAGGATCGGGCGGGCACCGCGGTCGAGACGACGTAACTGATCATGACGTTCGGCAGCCCCGGCTCTCGCGGCGGCCTCCGTCTGCGCCTGCGCGATCTCCCGCTCGCGCAGCGCTCGGATGCGGACCTCCATCGGCGGTGCCATCAACACGAACAAGGTGGCCATCACCAGCACCGGGAAACAGAAGAACGTGATCTCGGCGCCGGCCGGATAGCCGAACCCCTGCGCGACACCCCACACCCCGGCGACCACACTGGCGCACACCGCACCCACCCAGGCGAACACCGGGCGCCGATGCAGTGCGAGCATCGTCGCCACCACGGTCAGCGCCGACACCGGTGGCGACGTCTGCAACATGCGGTAGGTCTCCACCGGAAGACTCCACAACGACAGCGCCAGCGCACCCACCACCAATCCGGTCACCGCCACGGCGACCGGTGCCGGCGTCCGCGCTCCGCGGCCTCCGACGACGAACGCCGCCGCAACGCCGAACGCCGCCAGTCCCGCCGCCGCACCGACCCAGCTCACCCACGACCGGATCTCCCAACCCGCACCTACCGCCACCACCACATAGGTCAAGGCGAATATCCCCAACGACCAGATCACCGCAGCCGAACCGAGGCCGAACAGATCGACTGCGGCGGGATCGGCCGGGTGCTCGTCGTCGTGATCTCCGGTACCTTTCGGCGTCCGGCGACCACCGCGCAACCCGCCATCGCGTCCGGTCATGAGCGGCGCCAGCCCACGTGGATGCGGGTACCGTCGCCCGGCGCTGCCGCGACGTCGACCGACCCACCGGCCACGGCCTCCATCCGGCCGCGGATGCCGACCGCGACCCCGTATCGCTCATTGCCCAACGCGGTCGGGTCGAAGCCGACGCCGTCGTCGCGCACGGTGATCGAGACCGCGTCGCCGGCCAGCTCACCGTCGACGACGCACCGACTGCCCACCCCGGCGTGTCGTCGCCAGTTGCGCAAGGCCTCACCCACCGCACCACTGATCGCGGTGAACGCCTCGGCGGGGTACGCAACCGCGTTGTCCACGACCCGTAACTCGACCACCACCCCGTCCCCCACCTCGTCGGCGAGGGCCTGCAGTCGGTGCGCGAACAGCGACGCGGGCACCTCGGCACTGTCCCGCTCGTCGCCCAGGTCGAGTTCGGCCAACGCCGATGCCGCCTGGGCGGCGAGGCGCCGATCGGGCTTCCCCACCCCGACCGCCAGCAGCGCGGCGATCACCCGATCGTGGATCACCGCGGCGAATCGAGCGCGCTCGGATTCGCGCGCCACCATCGCTGCAGTGGCGGCTGCCGCGGTGATGGTGGCGGCCCGACGGGTGTCCAACGACCGGACGTTGCGCGCGGTCGCGTACGCGACCGCCATGAACACCCCACTGAGCGCCATGGTCAGTGGCGCACTCAACAACTCACGCGGCGTCACCGCACCGTCGAGCCCGATCTGATTGGCCGCATGTACCAGGGTCGTCGCGACGACGAGATGCGTGATTGCCCACCGGGTCCGGCCGATCAACACCAGCGCGATGGCGGCTACCGACGGGAACTGGATCAGCCAAATGGTGTAGCGGTCGGTGCCGTCGGGTACGCCCCGCCACGCCACGAACCACAGCAGCGTCGACAACACGTAACCCACGGCGCAGGCGCCCACCGGCCAGTCGAGCCTGCCGGGTTCGTCGCGGAACGACATCGCCACGAGTGCGACCGCCGGACCCACCACGAGTACGACGCTGAGTACCGTCCACCACAGGTCGGTGAGGTGCATGGTGCGCACCGCGACCGGCGCCATCAGCAGGCTGAACGCCAGCAGCCCGCAGCCCACGAACCGGGTGCCCACGCGTTCGAGCCGCGCCAGGTCGGAGTCGTCGGCGCGCAGTTGGCCGCGGCCGACCCCGTGGGTGGCGGTCTGCAGTCGAGCGATGCCGTTCACCGCACGGCCGTCCTCATCGGCTTTCGACATCCCCGCCGGTGATCTGTCCGTTGTGGGCACAGTCGTAGCGTCGCACGCCGTCTGCGCGAGCGAGCACGATACTGGCGCGGGTGGGTCGCCCGGGTGGCATCACCCGCGCGGTCACCCGGCCGGTCCGCATCGCTCCGAGTTCGGCCACGAGCAGGTCGTCGAGGTGCGCCTGCACGGCCGGGACCTCGGCCGTGCCGCCATCGTCGAACAACACCACCGTGACCCCGCGTCGTCGTGCCTGCCACACCGCCGCACGCACCGCGGCCGCCTGCCAGGCCGGTGCCCGGATGCCGTCACGCAATCCGGCTTCGACCAGACGCGCATCCCTCACCTCGTTGACGGTGAATGCGTGCTCGGCAGCTACCTGCATGAGCAGGGGTCGCGCCTGCCGGTCGAGCAGCGCCACCTGGCGCTCCCGCTCCTCGGCGGCGGCCACCGTCGCCGCCGAATCCGACGCGTCCCGGACCGCCCGGGCGCGCAGCGTGCCAATCGTCTCGGCGATGGGCCGCAGCATCACGCCGAACAGCGATGCGAACAGCATCACCGGATAGACCCACGAGGTGAAGACCAGACCGGCGGTGAATCCGAGTCCGCGCGCCGCCGCCCAAGTCGCAGCAGACAGACTCATCGCGACGGCACCGACCCATGCCGTGCCGATCCGTCCGCGGACCACCAGCAATGCCAGGGCGACGATGCCCGCGATGGCCGCCGGCAGACACTGGACCGGCGCGAAAGTCGCGGCCGGCACCGACCACCACGCGAGTGCGGTCCCGGCGAGCAGCAATCCTGCGGCGACCACCGCTGCCCGCGCGGGTAGCGGGTCGCCTCGCAGCCGGGTCAGCACGGCCAGGTCGACGGCCAGCAACCCGAAGGCACCGGCGAAGCCGACCCAGCTCCACACCGACGTGATGTTGACGCCGGAGCCGATCGTGACGACCAGGTAGATCACAGCCAGGGCGAGCAGTGCGCGCACCACCAACGGCGAGCGCAGACCGAACAGGTCGGTGGTGTCCTCGATCGCCGGGTCGACCTCGTCGGCCGCCACGTCAGGCCCGTCCATCCGGCACCGCGATCGCCACCGGCGCGTGTGTGGTCGGTTCGTCGGTCCACCGCAGGATCACCGTGGTGCCGTGTCCAGGCGTGCTGCGTACCTCGGCCGAACCACCGGGAACCGAGGCCATCCGCCGGCGGATACCGATCGCCAACCCCAACCTTTCCGGTCGCACATCCGCCTCGTCGAATCCCCGGCCGTCGTCGACGACGGCGAGGCTGATCGATGCGTCCCCGAGGTCACCTACGACCAGGCAGGAGGCGTCGTCGCCGGCGTGGCGCGCCTGGTTGCGGATGGCCTCGCCCATCGCATCGATCAGGGCCGCAGCGACCTCGGCGGGATAGCGCCGACTCGCGTCGGGGTCGATCGACAGCTCACGGTCCACCTCGACCCCGGTCGATCGGATCGCCAACCGGATGCGCCGCGCGAACTCGTCGGCGTCGAGCGGGCCGGCCGTCGGGTGCTCGCCGCGACGGTCGAGCTCATGGACGGCCGAGGACGCCTGCGCCGCAAGCGCCGACGATGGTCGACCGACGTCGATGGCGAGCAGGATGGCCAGCACCTTGTCATGGATCAGCGTGGCGAACCGGGTGCGTTCGGCGTCCTCGGCGGCCGCCGCCGACGACGCGGCCGCCGCCTCGATCGCCGTTGCTCGGGTCTCGTCGAGGACCTGCGCCGTCCGGACGGTGACCACTGCGACCGCCAGGAACACTGCGGTCAGCGCGATGGTGAGCAGCGAACCCAGGTACAACTCCGGGCGGATCTGACCGTCCAGCCCGAGTTGATTGGCGGTTTGGGTCACCAGCGTCGCGATGACGATGTACGCCAACGCGAGACGCGGGTGGCCACTGAGCCCGAGGAGTAGACCCGGCACCCCGGGGAACTGCACCAACCACACGCTCCAGGTGGTGTCCTCGGATGCGACCGCTCCCGTCCAGGCGCCGAACCACAACAGGGTGGCCAGCAGCAGGCCGGCGCAGCAGGCCGTCGCCAGAACGGTGAGTCCGGTCGGTCGCCGACGGTAGGTGGCGATGATGACGACCATGGCCGGCACCGTCACGAGCAGGACGCTCACCGGTGGCCACCACCGGTCGGTCAACGCGGACTCCGAGGCGATCAGCGGCGTCAGTGCGACCGGGAAGATCAGTAGTCCGGTACCGACGAACCGGGCGCCGAATCGGCGGATGCGAGCCAGATCGGAGTCGTCGGTCGGCCCGATCAGCCGCAAGCGCCAGGCATGCAACCATGCCCTGCGTTTCGGCGTGGAGACGATCGTCATTGCCGCGGCCACCTCGTCGCCCGGTCCTGTGGTTCGGTGACGACCTTGCCACGCTTTGCCGCCGTCACGGCACCCACCCGACATCAGCGCGGTCGGTGTCGGTGTCGATGAGGCGCAGCACCAACCACCCCCATGGCCCCAGCCGCACGTCGACGGCTCCGTCGCCGCAGATGTGCAGCGGTTGGCCGGAGAGCGCGTCGACCAGCCGGGTGCCCGGTGCGGGTTGTCCGGCCGGGTGCGCCTCATCGGGATCGGAATCAGGATCGGACCAGTCCGGCCTGATGCGCCCTGCCGTCGCCGTACCCGCAGTGTTCACCACGATGAGCCACCGTCGTGCGCCCCGTGTCCAGGCGAGCAGAGCGGGTGCAGACCGGGTGTCGCACCACCGTTGCCCGCCCGACCGGAACGCGTCGTCGTCGACGACGCCGAGCAGGGCACGGTAGAACACCGCGCGGTCACCGTCGACCGGTTCGTCAGGGCTGCGACCGAGTTGGACGGGAAGGCGACGTCGGCGGCCGGTGAGCTGCCCGTGGTGGATCAACCGGGCTCCTGGCACGGTGAGGATCACCACCGCGGCCTGCCGGTCGCGTTCGCCGAAGGCCTCCGGAGCGCGCGGCTCGTCGTGGTTCTCGATGAAACGCACGCCTGTGTGGGGATCTCCATCGTCGGCGTTCGGGCGGTGGGCCAGTGTGCCCGGTTCATCTCGCAGTGTGTCGTAGAGCGTTTTGTCGTAACAGTGGTCGAAACCCTGATCGATCAGCGCGCACTCGGTGCCCCAGTAGGCCTCGGCGATGAACACGAACCCCGGGTGTCGGGCGCGCACCGAGGCGATGATGTCGGGCCAGAAGTCGTCGGTGGGCACCGGGCCCGCTCGGTTACCCCAGGTCCACGCGAAGACCTCGTTCATCACCAACATCGCCATGTCGCAGCGCACGCCGTCGCATTGCGTCGCGATCCGGGACAGCTCGGCGTCGGTGGCCGCGCGCAGGTCCGGGTCGAACGCGTTGAGTTGCGCCACATCGGTCCACGCCGGGAAGTACGGGTCGCGGCCGTGTGCGATGACCCGGCCGTCGATCTCGGTGAACGACGCGTCGTCGGCGGCGAGGTCGGCCCGATCCCCGCCGATGAACCAAGTCGGATGCGTGCCGACCCACGGGTGGTCGAGTGCGACGTGATTGGGCACGTAGTCCAGGATCAGCGCCACTCCCCGGTCGGCGAGTGCGCGCCGTGCCGCCACCAACCCGGCGGGCCCGCCGAGATGGTCATCGACGGTGTAGTCGCGCACGGCATACGGTGAGCCGACGACGTCCTGCGACTGCAGGTCCCCTACCGCTTCGGCGAACGACTCCATCAAGGCGCGATCGCCACGCGCGATCCGGGCGCCGGCCGCACTGCGCCGCCACACCCCCATCAGCCAGACGGCGTCGAAGCCGGACTCCGCGATGGCGTCCCAGGTGGCGTCCGGGACGTCGGCGAGCGTGATCGGTTCGCTCGCGCCCGTGCAGCCGATTCGGTCGGACAGCTCGGCGAGCCACACCCAGGTGTTGATCTCGTAGATCAACGGGGACGGCGGGAGCCGACGCGGGCCGATATCGGCTGGTCGATCCGTCATCGACGCCACCGGTGCACACCGCTGGGCCGCAGCCGCACATGTCCTGCGTCGGATGCGTCAGCGCCACCGTCGTGAGGGTATCGGCGGGCCACCGGACCGGCGGTCGCTCCGTGTAGGACCACGCTGGCGAGCACGGTCACCGCGATCGCGGCGACGGCGGGACCGGCGCCGCCGTCGGTGCCGAGTTGTTCGACACCGAGGAGTGCGAACACCACCGATGCCAGGCCGCGCGGACCGAACCAGCCCACGATCAGCACATCGCGGGTCGGCAGACCGCTCCCCCACAGGGACACCGCGACCGGGATCATGCGGAACATGGTGAGGCTCAGCATCGCGTAGCCGGCCATGAGTGCGAGATCGCCCGCCTCCACCACGTGAAAGGCCAGCGGCATCAGAATGGCGCCGAACAGGAACCACACCACCAGCGCGAGGAGTTCGCCACCGAGCTCGGGCAGCACCTCCAGCACGGTGGAGTCCTCGTTGCGACGGCGGCCCAACTCCTGCGTGGAAGGGTCTGCGCTGCTCTCCGCCCGATCGCGGTCGAGCACGTGACCGAACGTCATTCCCGCAACGAATGCAGCGATGAAACCGTTGCCATCGATCGTGACCGCCAGCGCGAACACGCCGACCGCGGTCGCCAGTGCAGCGATCTGCCGGGTCTTGGGCGACGAGAGGTCGCGCAGCGCCGAGACGTTGATCGCCCACGCGGCGATGCCGCCGACCACGGCCCCGGTGGCCACCCCGACCGCCAACTCGATGCCGGCCTGGCCCAGGGTGATGCCCTCGGCACCACCGACGCCGAGCGCCGTCGCCCCCAGTGCGATGGCCAGGGTCACCACCGGCGTCGCGATCCCGTCGTTGAGTCCGCTCTCCACGTTCAGCGACAACCGCAGTCGGCGTGGGATGCGGTCGTCGTCGATCACCTGCACGCTCAGCGCCGCGTCCGTGGGAGCGAGGGCGGCACCGACGAACAACGCCAATCCCCAGCCGAACTCGCCGAAGATGACTTCGGCGCCGAGGGTGCCCAGCGCGATCGTCAGCGGCAGACCCACCAGCAACAGCCGCGCCGGTAGTCGTATCGCCCGGCGCAGTCGGCCCACGTCGACGCGGGAGGCGTCGGTGAACAGCACCAGGCCCAGGGTCAGCTCGGCCAGGATGTGCACGATGGAGGTGTCCACATCGACCGCCAACACACCCCACTCCGGGTTGGCGAGCAGGTACCCGGCGAGCACGAACAGCAGCGGCCCGGTGACGTCGTGGCGGGTCAGCACCCGCGACAGCACCGCCCACAGCAGCAACAGCACACAGATGACGGCAACCGCGGAATCGGTCATCACACACTCGCGGTCCGGCCGATGAGCATGGTCGGGATTATGCCGCACCCCGACGGACTCTGCGGGTCCGCGCGTCACAGCGGTGTCCGAACACGACAGCGGCCCGTCCCCCATCGGGGAACGGGCCGCGTGTACGTCTCGCGTCGGAGAACGGCCTACTTGGCCTTCTCCAGCACCTCGACGATGCGCCAGTGCTTGGTCGCCGACAGCGGGCGGGTCTCCATGATCCGCACGCGGTCGCCGATACCGGCGATCTCGTTCTCGTCGTGTGCCTTGACCTTGCTCGTGGTCCGGATGATCTTGCCGTACAGCGGATGCCGCGTACGATCTTCCAGCTCGACCACGATGGTCTTCTGCATCTTGTCGCTCACCACATAGCCGATCCGCTCCTTGCGGCTCGCACGCGGGTTGCTCGCGACGTTCTGGCTTGCGCTCACTGTCTGGTCCTCACTCATGCGTCATCACCATCCGGTCCCGACGCCAGACCCAGCTCACGCTCACGCATCACCGTGTAGATCCGCGCGATCTCGCGACGCACAGTCCGCAGACGACGGTTGTTGTCGAGCTGGCCGGTGGCCATCTGGAAACGAAGGTTGAACAGCTCTTCCTTCGACTCACGCAGACGATCGACCAGATCGGTGTCATTGAGCTCGCGCAGCTCAGACGCAGCCACTCCGAGTGCCATCAGAACTGCTCCTCTCTGGTCACGATGCGGGTCTTGATCGGGAGCTTGTGCTGCGCGCGACGCAAAGCCTCGCGAGCGGTCTCCTCGTTGGGGTAGGTCATCTCGAACAGCACACGGCCCGGCTTGACCGGGGCCACCCACCATTCCGGCGAACCCTTACCCGAACCCATACGGGTCTCGGCAGGCTTCTTGGTCAGCGGACGGTCCGGGAAGATGTTGATCCACACCTTGCCGCCACGCTTGATGTGCCGGTTGATGGCGATACGAGCGGACTCGATCTGCCGGTTGGTGATGTACGCACCCTCGAGAGCCTGGATGCCGTAATCGCCGAACGTCACCTTGGTGCCGCCCTTGGCCTGGCCCTTCAGGCTGGGGTGATGCTGCTTGCGGTGCTTGACCCGACGGGGGATCAGCATGATCAGCCCTCCTGCTTCTCGGTGGCCGCACCAGCACCCGCGGTCGCCTCTGCCGGAGCCTCCGCCGCGCGTCCCGCGTCGGTGCTCGTGGCAGTGGTGCCCGAAGCACCGCTGCGACGGGGCCGGCTGGGCCGGCGGGGACGACGGTCCTCGGTGGCCGGCGCAGCTGCACTGAGCTCGCGCTTGCCGCCGACGATGTCGCCCTTGTAGATCCACACCTTCACGCCGATGCGGCCGAAGGTGGTCTTGGCTTCATAGAGTCCGTAGTCGATGTCGGCGCGCAGCGTGTGCAGCGGCACCCGACCTTCGCGGTAGAACTCACTGCGGCTCATCTCTGCGCCACCCAGGCGACCCGAGCACTGGACCCGGATGCCCTTCACGTTCGGCTGACGCATCGCCGACTGGATCGCCTTGCGCATCGCGCGGCGGAAGGCCACACGGTTGCTCAGCTGCTCGGCGACGCCCTGGGCCACCAGCTGGGCCTCGGACTCTGCATTCTTCACCTCGAGGATGTTCAGCTGTACCTGCTTGCCGGTCAGCTTCTCCAGGTCACCACGGATCCGGTCGGCCTCGGCGCCGCGGCGACCGATGACGATGCCCGGACGGGCGGTGTGGATGTCGACGCGGACCCGGTCACGGGTGCGCTCGATCTCCACCTTGGCGATGCCGGCGCGCTCGAGTCCCGTGGACAGGAGCTTGCGGATGGCGACATCCTCTTTCACGTAGTCCGCGTACTGCTTGTCGGCGTACCACCGCGAACTCCAGTCGGTGGTGATGCCCAGACGGAAGCCGTGCGGGTTGATTTTCTGGCCCACTACTGAGCTCCCTTCTTCGGCTGACGTGAGCGTCCGCGGCCGGCGGGGGCCTTCTCGGGAAGGCTCTCGACGACGACGGTGATGTGGCTGGTGCGCTTGCGGATGCGGAACGCACGGCCCTGCGCACGCGGCTGGAACCGCTTGAGCGTGGGGCCCTCGTCGGCGAACGCGGTCGCAACCACGAGACTCCGGCGATCGAGGTCCAGGTTGTTCTCCGCGTTGGCGACGGCGCTGGCGAGCACCTTGTACACCGGCTCGGAGGCCGACTGCGGAGCGAACCGCAGGATGTCGAGGGCCTCGTCCACGTTCTTGCCGCGGATCAGGTCCAGCACCCGGCGTGCCTTCATCGGGGTGACGCGCACGAACCGTGCGGTGGCCTTGGCCGTGGGATTATCGGTCTGCGTAGTCATTACCGGCGCTTCGCTTTCCGGTCATCCTTGATGTGACCCTTGAAGGTACGGGTGGGGGCGAACTCGCCCAGCTTGTGCCCGACCATGGACTCCGAGACGAACACCGGCACATGCTTGCGTCCGTCGTGGACGGCGAAGGTGTGACCGATGAAGTCGGGGATGATGGTCGAACGGCGCGACCAGGTCTTGATGACCTGCTTGGTGCCCTTCTCGTTCTGCGTGTCCACCTTGGCAAGCAGGTGGTCGTCGACGAACGGGCCCTTCTTGAGGCTGCGTGGCATTCTCTAACTCCCTCCTGTGCTTATCGCTTGTTCTTGCCGGTGCGACGACGCCGAACGATCAGCTGGTCGCTGGCCTTGTTCTTACGGGTCCGGCCCTCAGGCTGGCCCCACGGGCTCACCGGGTGACGACCACCCGAGGTCTTGCCCTCGCCGCCACCATGCGGGTGGTCGACCGGGTTCATCACGACGCCACGCACGGTCGGGCGCTTGCCCTTCCAACGCATACGGCCGGCCTTGCCCCAGTTGATGTTGCTCTGCTCGGCGTTGCCGACCTCACCGACGGTGGCGCGGCAGCGCACGTCGACACGACGGATCTCGCCGGACGGCATACGCAGGGTCGCGTAGGTGCCCTCCTTACCGAGCAGCTGGATGGCGGCACCGGCGCTACGGGCCATCTTCGCGCCACCACCCGGACGCAGCTCCACGGCGTGGATCTGGGTACCGGTCGGGATGTTGCGCAGCGGCAGGTTGTTGCCGGGCTTGATGTCGGCGCCGGCACCGCTTTCCACCACATCGCCCTGGTTCAGGCCGCGCGGGGCGATGATGTAGCGCTTCTCGCCGTCCACGTAGTGCAGCAACGCGATCCGCGCGGTGCGGTTCGGGTCGTACTCGATGTGGGCGACCTTGGCGTCGATGCCGTCCTTGTCGTTGCGACGGAAGTCGATGACGCGGTAAGCGCGCTTGTGACCGCCACCCTTGTGCCGGGTGGTGATGCGGCCGTGGGCGTTACGTCCACCGTGACCGTGCAACGGGCGAACCAGCGACTTCTCCGGATGGTCACGGGTGACCTCGGCGAAGTCGGCGCCACTGGCACCACGACGACCCGGGGTCGTCGGCTTGTATCTACGAATAGCCATGTTCTAGTCCCTCAGTTCTGCGAGTCCCGGTCAGCCGACCGGTCCTCCGAAGATCTCGATGGGCTTGCTGTCGGCGGCCAGGGTCACGATCGCGCGCTTGGTGTCCTTGCGCTTGCCGTAGCCGAAGCGGGTGCGCTTGCGCTTGCCCTGCCGGTTGGCGGTGTTCACGCTGGTGACCGTGACGTCGAAGATCTTCTCGACCGCGATCTTGATCTCGGTCTTGTTCGACTCCGGGTGCACCAGGAAGGTGTACACGTTGTCCTCCATGAGCCCGTAGGACTTCTCGGAGATCACCGGCCCCAGGATGATGTCACGCGGGTCTGCCTGCGTAGCCATCTCAGGCCTCCTTCTTCTGGGTGTTCTGCTCGATGAACGCGTTGAGCGTCTCGACGCTGAACACCACCTCGTCCGAGTCCAGGACGTCGTAGGTGTTGAGCTGATCCGGTGCGATCGGCAGAACGTTCTGCAGGTTCGCGACGCTCTTCCAGGCGGTCACGTCCTCACGGCCGAGGACCACCAGGAACTTGCGACGGTCGCTCAGTGCCTCGAGGAACAGACGTGCCGACTTGGTCGACGGGGTCTGCCCGGCCACCAGTTCGGTGATCACGTGGATGCGCTCGTTGCGGGCCCGGTCCGAGAGGGCGCCACGCAGGGCGGCGGCCTTCATCTTCTTGGGCGTGCGCTGGCTGTAGTCACGCGGCTGCGGACCGTGCACGGTGCCACCGCCGGCGAACTGCGGTGCGCGGGTCGAACCCTGTCGGGCGCGACCGGTGCCCTTTTGGCGGTACGGCTTGGCGCCGCCGCCGGAGACCGCACCACGGGTCTTGGTCGCATGGGTGCCCTGACGGCCTGCGGCCTGCTGGGCCACGACCACCTGGTGCATCAGCGAGATGTTGGCCGGTGCGTCGAACAGCTCGGCGGGCAGATCAACGGTGCCGTTGGTCGTGCCGTCGGCCGTCTTCACGTCCAGCGTCAGCTTTGTCGTTGTCTCGGTGCTCACTTGGTCGCACCACCCTTCACTGCGTCGCGGATCACCACGATGCCGCCCTTGCGGCCGGGGATCGCGCCCTTGATCAACAGCAGACCGGCTTCGGCGTCCACCGCATGCACGGTCAGGTTCTGTGTGGTCACGGTGTCGTTACCCATCCGGCCGGCCATCCGCATGCCCTTGAACACGCGACCCGGGGTGGCACAGCCACCGATCGAGCCGGGTGCACGGTGCACGCGGTGCGCGCCGTGGCTGGCACCGAGACCGGAGAAGCCGTGGCGCTTCATCGCGCCGGCGAATCCCTTGCCCTTGGAGGTGCCGGTGACGTCGACCTTGGTGCCGTTCTCGAAGATCTCGGCGGTCAGCTCCTGGCCGATCTCGAGTTCCGAGACGTCCGCGATGCGGATCTCGGCGAGATGACGGCGCGGGGTGACACCGGCCTTGGCGTACTGGCCGGCGACGGGCTTGTTGACCTTGCGCGGGTCGATGGCGCCGTAGGCCAGCTGCACGGCGGTGTAGCCGTCGCGGTCGGCGGTCCGGAGCTGGGTGATGACGTTCGGTCCGGCCTGGATGACCGTCACCGGGACGACACGGTTGTTCTCGTCGAAGACCTGGGTCATCCCGAGCTTGGTGCCCAGAATTCCCCGTGTGGCACTTTGATGGTTGGTCGCGCTCTGATTGCTCATGATTTCTTCTCGCCCCCCGCCTACTGGATGTTGACGTCGACGCTGGCCGGCAGGTCGATGCGCATCAGCGCGTCGACCGTCTTCGGCGTCGGGTCGAGGATGTCGATGAGTCGTTTGTGGGTGCGCATCTCGAAGTGTTCGCGGCTGTCCTTGTACTTGTGCGGCGAACGGATGACGCAGTAGACGTTCTTCTCGGTGGGCAACGGCACCGGGCCGACCACCCGTGCCCCGGTGCGGGTCACGGTTTCCACGATCTTGCGCGCCGAAGCGTCGATCGCCTCGTGGTCGTAGGCCTTGAGCCTGATGCGGATCTTCTGTCCCGCCACGCTGTGTCCTCTTCCGTCAGTTGTTCTCGACAGACAAACACCGCGTGACCTGATGCCGCCCCGAAGGACAAGCCGGCGCAATTCGCCGCTGGACACATGACCACCCGCGTGAGATTCGGGGATCGACGCTGTTCATCTATCGTTGTACGTTGGCTCGCCACTTGAGCGAACCGGCTGTGCTCCGGCACCCGCGGTCGGGCGTGTCGTGTCCGTACGCCTGATTCAGCGCACGCGTTACACGCCCTGGCCCGGAATCCGGGGCCTGGGAGTCATTCACCTGATCGAGGCCGCAGTGATCCTGCGTCCGCCGGTCAAGGCAACCCGAACAGTATGCACCACCCCGGGGCGCAGATTCAAATCCACTCCGGAACCCGACTCACCAGGCCTTGGCACGGCGGTCGACAGAACCCGGAATCTCGCCGAGAGAACCGCCCCAACCACCACCAGACCCGGCCCCCCTGAAGGTTCGCTCGGCGAGATTCCGGGTTCTGTCGACGCGAAAAAGGGTTCTGTCGACGCGAAACAGGGTTCTGTCGGCGAACAGAACTGCACCTTACCCACGGGTAAGGTAGCTCCATGACCCACTCCCCGACCTACAGCCTCCGTCGCCGCCTACCCGACAACGTCGTCGGCCACACCCTGTTCTCGCTGGGCATGGTCGCCCGGGTGCCCTACTTCGGCACGGTGCTGCCCTACGTCACCGACATGCGACCCGGCTACTGCCGGGTCACCGGGCCGAACTGGTTCGGCGTGCACAACCATCTCGGCACGTTCCACGCGATCGCCGCCTGCAACCTCGCCGAGGCGGCGATGGGAATGCTCATGGAGGCCAGCACCCCGACCACCCATCGGTGGATACCCAAGGCGATGTCCACCCGCTACCTCGCCAAGGCCACCACGCGGCTGACCGCCGAGGCGACCCTGCCCGCCGACGTTGACTTCGCGAGCATCGTCGAGGGGACCGATGTGGTGATCGATGTCCGAGTGCTCGACAAGCACGGCACCGAGGTGGTGCATTGCGACATCACCACATGGGTCACGCCGCACAACTGATCGTTCACTCTGCCACCCCCGCCACATACTTCTAGGCTGAGACGGCGGGGATGCGCAGTGGACACGTCGCACCGGCGGCTGTGCAGGCGAGGGCGCCTGACGACGGGGCAATGGGAGAGGACTCAGAAATGTGCGGCGTATGTGGTGAGATCCGGTTCGACGCAACTTCTCCGGACATCTCGGCGGTTGACGCGATGACCTGCGAGATGACCCGACGCGGCCCCGACGGCTCCGGCGTGTTCGCCAAGGGCTCGGTTGCACTGGGCCATCGGCGGTTGAAGATCATCGACCTCACCGAACGCGGCGGCCAGCCGATGGTCGACCCGGAACTGGCCCTGGCACTGGTGTTCAACGGCTGTATCTACAACCATCGCGAACTACGCGGCGAACTCGAGGCCAAGGGCTACCGCTTCTTCTCCCATGCCGACAGCGAGGTGATCCTCAAGGCCTTCCATGCGTGGGGCCCCGACTGCGTCGACCATCTCATCGGAATGTTCGCCTTCGCCGTCGTCGACACCGACAGCGGCACGGTGACCCTGGCGCGCGACCGCCTCGGCATCAAGCCGCTCTACATCGCCGAGACCCCCGGACGGCTCCGGTTCGCCTCGTCGGTGCAAGCGCTGTTACGTGCCGGTGATGTCGATACCTCGATCGACCGGGTCGCACTCCATCATTACTTCAGCTTCCACGCGGTGGTGCCCGCACCACACACCATCTACAACGGCATCCGGAAACTGCCTCCGGCCACGGTGCGCACCATCACACCGGACGGGCGCAGCACCGAACGACGCTACTGGGAACCGAGTTTCGAACCGCATCCGGATCGAGCCGACTGGGACGAACGGCGCTGGCAGCACGAGATCCTGGAGTCGCTGCGCACGTCGGTCCGGCGCCGCATGGTCGCCGACGTCCCGGTGGGCGTCCTGCTGTCCGGAGGGGTCGACTCCTCGCTGGTGGTGGCGCTGCTGGCCGAGCAGGGGCAACACGATCTGGCCACCTTCAGCATCGGGTTCGATTCGGCCGGAGGAGAATCCGGCGACGAGTACGCCTACTCCGATCTGATCGCCGACACCTTCGCCACCGATCACCACAAGATCCACATCGGCACCGACCGCCTGCTGCCGGCGGTCCCCGACACCGTCGCCGCGATGGGCGAGCCGATGGTCAGCCACGATTGTGTTGCCTTCTACCTGCTCTCCGAGGAGGTCAGCAAGTCGATCAAGGTGGTGCAATCCGGGCAGGGCGCCGACGAGATCCTGGGCGGATACTCCTGGTATCCACCTTTGCGTGACACCCCACGCTCCGACACCACCAAGGCCTACGCCAACGCATTCTTCGACCGCGGCCATCGCGCTGTCCTGGACATCCTCGACGAGCGCTATCACGTTGACGCCGACTACGACCCGAGTTGGGAGTTCGCGCTGGCCCACCAGTCCGCGCCGGGCGCGCGTACGGCCGTCGACGCCGCACTGCGGCTCGACACCACCGTGATGCTGGTCGACGACCCGGTCAAGCGCGTCGACACGATGACTATGGCGTGGGGTCTGGAGGCCCGAGTGCCGTTCCTCGATCACGAGTTCGTGGAGCTGGCCGCGACCTGTCCGCCCGACCTCAAGCTGGCCCACGGCGGAAAGGGAGTTCTGAAGCAGGCCAGCCGATCCCTGCTGCCCGCTGCGGTGATCGACCGCACCAAGGGCTATTTCCCGGTACCGGGAATCCGCCATCTCGACGGCGGACTGCTCGACCTGGTCACCGACACGCTGCGGTCGAGCGCGGCGGTGGACCGCGGTCTGTACCGGCCGGCGGCCCTCGACCGACTCTTCGCCGACCCCAACGGAATCCGTACCACCCTCGACGGCAACGAACTCTGGCAGGTCGCGCTGCTGGAGATGTGGTTGCAGAGTATGGAAGCGATCACCGCTCGATGACCGCTCGCGAGCCGTTCGCGTCGGGCCCCACCATCGACCCGCGGGCCACCGCACCGACCAGTCGGGTCCGGTTCGACGACCGGGGCTGGCACACCTATGGCGCATCGGTCTCTCCGGACGGGTCGGCTTTCGCCTACATCGTCGACGACGGCGACGGCTATCCACGCGCGGCCCAGCGGTCGTTGTCCACCGACGGCGTCGGCGAACTCCGCTGGGTGCGACTTCGTGCCAACGGCCCGGTGCGCCGGGTGATCCACTCCACCGACAGCCGCTGGCTGGCCGTGGAGATCGCCCCCAGCGGCGGCGAGCATCACCAGGTGTGGGTGGTCACCACCGACGCCGAGGACGACACCGCCTATCGGGTCGGCGCCACCAGGCCTGACGGACGCTCGTTCGGAACGGTGTCGCTGGTCGGCTGGGACACCGATTGGGTGCTGATCACCGCCACCGAACCCGATGGCACCGCCCACAGTCTGCGGGTGCACCCCGGCACGGGCACGACGATGACCCTCGACGTCCGCGTCGGCGGGGCCCTCATCGACTCGTGGAAGGGCGCAACACTCGTGCGGGTCGGCCCCCGGGGGTATCGCGACATCGTCCTCATCCGTCGCCGGATCGACACCGTCGAGGACGCCATCGCCATGACGCCGCTGCTGCCGAACGATCCCGGCTCGGTCACCGATCAGGGCTACATCCTCGATCAGGGTTTCGACCATCCGTCCCTGGTGTTCGTGGGTCCGCCGCAGGACGAACAACGCGATCTCGACAGTGTGCAGGCGTTGGTAGTCAGCGACTTCGACGCCAAATTCCCGCGTCTGCTCGGCGTGGAAGTGGCCGATCGCGGGGTGCGGTTCCGGGTGTTGGCCCAACGGCCGGACGTCGGCGTCGACGAGTTCGCCGTGTCGCATGACCAGTCCACCGTCGCGCTCCTGTGGAATCATGCCGGCCGCAGTGAACTTCAGATCCTCACCCTGCCCGATCAGACGCTGCACGAACCGATCCGATTGCCCGGCGAGGTGGCGCACGAGCTGTCCATCAGCGCCGCCGGCAAACTCGTCGCGGTCACCGTCTCCAGCCCGCAGCGCTCTCCACTCGTCCACCTGATCAACACGATCAGCCGCGATGTGGTTGCGGTCCGCGACGACGTGGTCGCCGGCGACGGACCGTCGGCCGCGTTGCGGCCCGAACTCGTGCAGTTCTCCGCACGGGACGGTATGCCTCTGTCCGGATGGCTGTTTCGGGCAACACCGAACGACGGATCGGGCCCCGGTCCGACGCTGGTGTACTTCCACGGCGGTCCCGAGGGCCAGACCCGGCCCGAGTACAACTTCCTGTTCGGACCGCTCGTCGACGCCGGCATCACCGTGTTTGCCCCCAACGTGCGCGGATCGTCGGGCTACGGCCGACTGTTCTCTCACGCCGACGACCGTTACGGGCGCTACGCCGGCATCGACGACGCGGCAGACTGTGCCGAATATCTGATCGACCACGGCATCGCCGATCCCGACGCGGTGTACTGCGCGGGACGCAGTTACGGTGGCTATCTCACCCTGGCGTGTCTGACCTTTCATCCCGACATGTTCGCCGCCGGGATCGCGATTTGCGGCATGAGTGATCTGGAGTCGTTCTTCCGCAACACCGAACCGTGGATCGCGGTGGCCGCCTACACCAAGTACGGGCACCCCGAGTCCGACCGCGAACTGCTCGCCGACCTCTCCCCGATCCACCGGATCGACGACGTCCGCGCACCCCTGCTGGTCATCCACGGGGCGCACGACACCAACGTCCCGGTCAGTGAATCCCAACAGATGGTCGACGAGCTGCGTGCGCGCGGCGCGGTCGCCGAGCTGTTGCTGTTCAACGACGAAGGGCACGAGATCGTCAAACGGCACAACCAACAGATCCTCACCGAAGCCGTGGCCGGATGGATTCACGCACATCCCTCGCGCGCCACCGGAGCCCGCCGATGACCTCCCGGATGACCGAACGGCTGATCGCACAACTCGTCGAAACCCGTTCGGACAGTGCGCGTGCGAACGTCCTCGAAGAGCTGCGTCGGCTGATCCTGTCCGGCGGCGCGCCACCGGGCATCCAACTCCCGCCCGGCGAGCTCGCCGACGCCTTCCAGGTGAGTCCGATCCCGGTGCGCGAGGCCCTCAAGACCTTGGTGGGTGAGGGCCTCGTGGTACATCAGCGCAACGCCGGATATCGCGTGAGCCAGCTGTCCATCGACGAGCTGCGCGAGATCTACTTCGTGCGGGGCACTCTCGAGCAGGCTGCACTGGCACAAGCCGTGTCGCGTATAGACGCCGCCGGCATCGAGCGTGCCCGACGCCATCACGACGAACTGGTCACCGCGGTCAAATACAGCGATCGCAAGGCCTTCCACGACATCTCGCGCGAGTTCCATCGCGAGTTGACCGCACCGTGCGCGATGCCGCGTCTGCTCAACATGTTCGAGGCGACCTGGAATCTCACCGAGCCCTTCCAGGTGATGCGCTCGGTGGGCACCACCGTCCAGGAAGCACTCAACACCGATCACGCGAACATGCTCGAGGGGTTCGTCGCCGGCGACACCGAAGCAGTGCTGGAGGTGGCGCAAACACATCATCGGCGTCTGGAGAGTGCGGTCATCGAGACCGCCGCGTCGCTGGACGTCCGCCACGACGGGTGACCGTCAGGGCGGCGACTGAATCACTCCGGGACGCTGGTGGGCGAGAGCCTCAGAGGTCGGCCACCTCGCCGGGACCGAAACGGCCGGCCGGGGCACCTGCGATGGTGTGCCCGGCCCGGTATTCGGTCGGCGTCACGCCGAACGCTGCGCGAAAACGGTTGCGCATCGTCGCCGACGACGAGAAGCCCGACCGGGCCGCGACGTCGGTGAGGCGCAACTCCGGCCGTGCGTCAAGCAGGATCCGCACCTCCTCGAGTCGTCGCTCGGCGATAACCGCCGCCAACGATTCGCCGGAATCGGCGAAGTGGCGATACAGCTGACGCCGGCTCACGTGCAGCTCGCGGGCCACATCCGCCACCGCGAAGTCCGGGTCGGCGAAGCGTCGTTCCACCAGTTGCAGGGTGCGTTCACGAACCGATCGGCTCGTGTCGTCTACGCTGTGCGTGCGGTAGGCCTGCTGCGCCAGAACCGATCTCAGTAGCCCGACGGCTGCGCTTTGGGCGAGGACATCGGTGGCCTCGGTCGATGTCCCTGCTGCTGCGGTCTGTCCGAACCGTCGGAGAAAAGTGGTCGCGGCCCGAACCAGTGCCGTGTCCGGCGAGACCGGGCGCGACCGGCGCAACGCCTGCACGACATCCCGACCGAGCACGGAGGCCTTCACCGTGAGCTGGACAGTCTCGCAGATGTCGTCCACCGTCATCGTCGCCGGCTCCGCGGTGCTGAGAATGATGAGCTGCCCGGCCCGAAAATCTTCCTCGGGTCGCCCGGCCAGCGACAACCGGCCCGGGGCGGACGTGATCAGCAACACGAGTTCGGCATCCACGGCCGGGTCGACTTCACGCCGCGAGCGAATCACCGAACACGGCATCGCGAGCGCGTCGACAATGGTGATCGCACCCACCTGATGGACTCTGACCAGTGCCTCGAAGCCGTCGGCACTCCTCGATACGACCCGCAGCGGACCCAGGAACTCAGCCAGACCGCGGCGGCCCCGGAAACGGCGAATCGTCACACCGGGATCGTCTGCTCCTGCTGCCGATCGCCAGCGATCCACCCGATCGCGGTCAATTCCTGATGGCTGTGCCACCCCGAGGGCGCCCGAATCCGCGAAGTACGGCGGAAGCGAGCCGACGGGCACGATGTGGCCACGCGGTCCCGCGCAGACCTCGGTCATCTGTACGCCCCGGTCATCGGTACGCCCCGGTCATCGGTACACCCCTGGGTCATCGATCCACCTCGCCACCGTCGAGTGCACCTGACTGCAGCTGTCGCCGATATGTCGCGGGACCGACGCCGAACTTCGCCCGAAATCTGTTGCGCAGGGTGGCCGCGGAGGTGAACCCCGCCGCCTGCGCGACCCCGTCGAGTCGGACCCGTGCGGGTTGCGCAAGCAACGTACACGCCCAGTCCAGCCGACGATCGGCGATCATCTCCGGCAGCGAGAGTCCCTGTCCCTCGAGCCCGCGGTAGAGGTGTCGTTTGCTGATGTGAAGGTGGCGGGCGATGGCGTCCACCCCGAAATCCGGGTCGCGGAAGTTGCGCTCGATCAGGTCGATGACCGCCTCCCGCAAGAACAGCGGATTGCCGCGTAGATCGTCACCGGCGTGCTCCTGTTCGAGCGTCGCGCGCACGACTTCGATGGCCGCGAGTTCGGTGTCGAGGTCGATGTCGGCGCCACCGAAGGCGGCATCGCGGGCCAACCGGACGACCAGCGAAGCGCACGACCGGCTCAGCACCGTGTCGGGTGCGATCGGCGATACTGTTGCGCCACCCGCGATCTCGGCGCCCATCAGCTCTGTGGGCACCCAGATCCCGGTGGCATCGGTCACCCCGTGGGTGCGCAGGTCATACGGCCGTCGGCTATCGGTGATCGACATCTGACCGGGTTCGGCCGACACCCGGTGGCCGTTGGCGTCCCCGGTGGTGCGTCCGATCGTCTGACACGCCACGATCAGAAAGTTCGATGGATACTCACGAATCCGTGCGCTGGTACGTCGTGTCCGCGCGGCCGTCTGCAGAATGCTGAAGGCGATGATCTTCGAGAACGGACGCCACAGGGCCAACTGCTCGAACTCGTCGGGATCGTCGGCTTCCAGTTCGACGAGATCGGCATAGGCGTCGATGCCGTGCCGACCGCGAGTACGGACCTGGCGGGAACGCAGACTCCCCAATTCGTGTGCTGGTCCGTTCAGTCGGCGCCAACGATCGACGACCGCTGGGTCGAGTCCAGAGCCCGTCACGTCACATGCGGCCTTTCTCACGGGTCCCCGACCGACGTCTGATCCTCCCATCGCGACGTGGACACAGACATGGACTTTGGTCCTGTTCTGCGGCGACATCGGTCATGTGTCGTCCGCCTCCGGCAGCACGATTGCGGACGCGACAAAGAAGCAGATCGCGCCGATGAACGTACCGAGGTTCGCCAGCACTGCGTCCACGGTGACGCCGTTCGTGGTTATGTAGGCGCCGACCGCCGACACCCCGAAAGCGATGCAGCCCAACATGTTGATCTGACCCGACCACCAGTCGCGCTTGCGCGGTGCCCAGGCCCGGTCGGTGTGCGAGTAGGCGATCAGCACGAAGAACCCGCTGATGAGGAACGCCACCGAACCCTCCGCGTTCGGGGTCCACACCAAATGCTTCTGCGCGGCAATCGAGTGCGCGGCGAGCGCCGCCCCGGTGCTGACGTTGAACAGCAAAGTCCCGACGAACTGAGTCGCTGCCGCCAGCCACTGGGCCCGGACCATCGTTCCCGGCGCATATCCGACCGCCACGGTGACCGGCCCGCTGGTGACGAGTTGGATGAACGCGGCACCGGTGAAGAACCGCGTCGCCCGGGGTCGGCAGCGGTGTCGAGGATGCATCGGCGGTCTCCTCCGTCGAAGAGTCGTCGGCGCGACCGGGACAGGCTCCGGGTCGCGCCGACGTCCAGCTCAGTGATGAAAGTGTGACCCGGTCCCCTCGCTCGGCATCGGCGCCGAGAGATTGTCCAGGAACGCGACCTCACTTTCGAGATCGCGCAACAGTGCATCGGCCAGGTCGCGGCTCAGGCCGGCCCGAACGACGATGCGCTGCAGGGTCAGGTCCGCGAGATCGTCGGCCATCGGATAGGCCGGCACCAGCCACCCCTTCATCCGCAGCCGATCCGAGAGGTCATACAGCGTCCACTTGTCGGTGTGGTCGGCCTTCAACTTCCACGCGAAGACCGGGATGGTGTCGCCTTTGCTGACCAGTTCGAAGGGGCCGATCTCGGCGATCGCGGACGACAGGTACTGCGCGACGTCGAGGGAGCCTTGCTGCACCTGGCGATATCCTTCCCGGCCCAGCCGCAGGAACTGGTAGTACTGCAGCAGCGCCTGCGCACCGGGGCGGGAGAAGTTCAACGCCAGGGTGGGCATGTCGCCACCCAGGTAGCTGCAGTGAAAGATCATGCTCTCCGGCAGCGCCGCCTTGTCGCGCCAGATGATCCACCCCAGGCCGGGATAGACCAGCCCGTACTTGTGGCCGGAGGTGTTGATCGACACCACCCGTGGCACACGGAAGTCCCACTCGAGTTCGGGCTGGCAGAACGGTGCGATCATGGCGCCCGAGGCACCGTCGACGTGGATCTTGATGTCGAGTCACCGTCGGAACAAATTGGCCGTCGGCATGGCACGGACTTGCTCATCGACGACGGTCGCCACCAGTTGGGACGGCGCCGTTGTGGCACACAATTTCGCTTTGAGCGGCACAGATCGCGACTACGGACGGTAGCGGAAGGCTCCATGGAACCTCACTCCGGCAGAGCCGGACCAACCGGAGAAAATATATCCCTTCGTTAATTGCCGGGTAACAATGCGTTCCTAACTTCTTACTCATCAGCGCATCCCCGACCCGCGCTGACGGTCACCATCAGGGAGATTGCACATGTCAGCACCATCTGCCGACACCGTGACCGCGCATGAAAGCGCGGCCGGTGAGAGCGTCATCAAACTCGGGTATCACCAGAACCTCACCAATTCCGACCTCGCGCCACTGAAAGCACAGAAGTGGACCTGGTACAACATCTTTGCCTTCTGGATGTCGGATGTGCACAGTGTCGGTGGATATGTCTTCGCCGGCAGTCTGTTCGCGTTGGGAATCGCTGCCTGGCAGGTGCTCGTCGCCCTGGTGGTCGGCATCGTCATCGTCAATGTCCTGTGCAACCTCGTCGCGAAACCGTCGCAACTCGCCGGGGTCCCCTACCCGGTCACCACACGCGTCTCGTTCGGGGTCAAGGGCGCCAACATACCGGCCATCATCCGCGGATGTATCGCGGTGGTCTGGTACGGAATTCAGACATATCTGGCATCGGTCGCATTCGGTCTGCTCGCGCTCAAGTTCTGGCCGGGCCTGGAACCCTGGGGTGATGTCGATCAGCATGGCTTCCTGGGTCTGAGCATTCTCGGCTGGGCCGGCTTCATCTTGATGTGGATTCTGCAGGCGTTCGTGTTCTGGAACGGAATGGACACCATCCGCAAATTCATCGACTTCTGCGGTCCGGCCGTCTATGTGGTGATGATCGCGCTCGCGGCTTACCTGATCGTCGAGGCGGGTTGGGACAATGTGAGTTTCGATCTGTCGACCGGCCCCGGTCTGTCCGGCTGGTCGTCGGTCACCCAGATGATCAGCGCCATCGCACTGGTGGTCTCCTACTTCTCCGGGCCCATGCTGAACTTCGGTGACTTCTCTCGCTACGGCAAGACGTTCAGCGAGGTCAAGAAGGGCAACTTCTGGGGTCTGCCGGTCAACTTCCTGTTCTTCTCGATCCTGGTTGTGTGCACCGTCTCGGCGGGCGCCACCGTGATCGGCCGTGACGACGACGGCAACATCATCACCGATCCCGTGCACATCGTCGACCGGATCGACAACACCACCGCCGCGGTCCTGGGTGTGCTGACCTTCGCCATCGCCACGATCGGAATCAACATCGTGGCCAACTTCGTCTCGCCCGCCTTCGACTTCTCGAATGTGGCCCCCACCAAGATCTCCTGGCGCACCGGCGGCATGATCGCCGCAGTCGGGTCGGTCCTGATCACCCCCTGGAACCTGTTCAACAACCCGACGGCAATTCGTTACACGATGGACACCCTGGGAGCGGTGATCGGCCCGCTGTTCGGCATCCTGATCGTCGACTTCTATCTCATCAAGAAACAGAAGATCGAAGTCGACGACCTCTTCAGCATGGACCCCGGCAAGTCCTACTCCTACCGCAACGGATGGAACCCGGTGGCGATCATCTCGGTCGTCGTCGCGTCCATCCTGCCGATCAGCTTCGTCATCTGGGGCACCGCGTATCAGGCCAGCTTCACCTGGTTCATGGGCGCCGCGGCCGGGGCGGTCGTCTACTGGCTGGGCATGACCTTCGCGCCCAAGAGCTTCATCTACGACACCGGCGAAGAGCCGCCGGTGCTCTCCACCGCGAAAGACGGCAAGCTCGAGCCGTCGGCCCTCTAGGAGTACGACCCACGATGCGCATCTGCGTCATCAATCCCAACACCGCGGCGGGGGGGGGGGGGGGGGGGGGGGGCCCGCGGGGGGGGGGGGGGGGCCCCCCCCGGCCGGGGGGGGGGGGGGGCCACCCCACCG